>NZ_JBHVUQ010000126.1:0-22503 GCF_042884105.1 Streptomyces sp. NPDC058157 | reverse complement strand
CGCCCAGGCCCGCGTCCCGGGCCCGGGCGACGGCCTCGGCCCGCGAGGTGACCCGGAGCTTGTCGAAGACGTGGGTGATGTGGTTGCGCACCGTCTTCTCGGACAGGACCAGTTCGCGGGCGATGCGCCGGTTGTCGTGGCCCCGGGCGATCAGTTCGAGCACCTCGGCCTCGCGGGCGGTCAGGGCGGGGAACAGCTGCCCGGCGTCCCGCCGGTGACCGGCCGTCAGGAGCGCGGAGAGCCGGGCGGCGACCTCCGAGCCGAAGACGGCTCCGCCGGCGGCGACCGTGCGCAGGGCGTGCAGCACCTCTGCGGAGCCCGCGCCCTTGACCACGTAGCCGCGGGCGCCCGCCTGGAGGGCGGCGAGGAGGCTGCCGTCGTCGTCGGACATGGTGAGCATGAGGACCGGCAGGCCGGGGTGGCTGGCGGCGAGGCGGCGGGTGGCCTCGATGCCCGAGACGTCCGGCAGGGAGAGGTCCATCACGACCACGTCGGGGCGGTGGGCGTCGACGGCGCCCGGGACCTCGCCGCCCGTCTCGGCCTCGGCGACGACGAGCGCGCCGCGGGCGCTCTCCAGGGCGGCCCGCAGGCCCTCGCGGAAGAGGGGGTGGTCGTCGACGATCAGGACACGGGGGACGGTGCCGTCTTCTTCGTGCACGTCACGACACTAACAGCGACGATACGGTCACTCCCGGCGACGCGGTGGGCCGACCGTGAGCCGGCGCGGGGG
The DNA here is from genome assembly GCF_042884105.1 of Streptomyces sp. NPDC058157. Lineage (NCBI taxonomy): Bacteria > Bacillati > Actinomycetota > Actinomycetes > Kitasatosporales > Streptomycetaceae > Streptomyces > Streptomyces sp. NPDC058157. The sequence goes on along the minus strand of NZ_JBHVUQ010000126.1, from coordinate 21,773 downwards.
GCGGGGCGGGGTGGGCGGCAGGCGCAGCGGCCGGCGGCCCGGGGTGAGGGAGCCCAGGACCCGGGGACCGTCGGCCCCGGTGCACTCGGGGGCGTTGCCCGGGAGTCCGTGCAGGGTGAGGAAGCCGAGCACGGCGAAGGCGTAGGCCTCCTTGGCGGCCGCGGGCAGGCCCAGCGCGTCGGAGCCCAGCAGGGCGGTGTGCGGGGGGAGTTCTTCGCGGAGCATCCGCATGAGGACCGGGTTGCGGGTGCCGCCGCCGGAGGCGATCACCTCGCTGACGCGCAGCGGGCGCAGGGCGTCGGCGACGGTGCGGGCGGTGAGCCGGGTGAGGGTGGCGAGGAGGTCCGGCGGGGTGAGGGGGCCGAGGCCGTCGAGGGCGGCGTGCAGGTGGCCGGGGTGGAAGAGTTCCTTGCCGGTGGTCTTGGGGGCGGGCAGCCGGTAGTAGGGCTCGGCCAGCAGGCGCCGCAGGAGCGGTTCTTGGACGCGGCCGGCGGCGGCGAGCGCGCCGTCCTCGTCGTAGCGGAGCCGCCCGGCGGTGAGTTCGGTGACGGCGGCGTCGAGGAGGGCGTTGCCGGGCCCGGTGTCGAAGGCGGCCGGCGGGCCGGCCGGGGGCAGGGCGGTGACGTTGGCGATGCCGCCGAGGTTCAGTGCGGCGGGGGTGCCGGGCCGGCCGCGGAGCAGCATCAGGTCGATCAGGGCGACCAGGGGCGCGCCCTGGCCGCCGGCCGCGACGTCCCCGGGGCGGAAGTCGCCGACCACGGGGAGCCCGGTGGCTTCGGCGATCCAGGCGGGGCGGCCCAGCTGGAGGGTGCCGTGCACGCGGTCGCCGGTGCTCCAGTGGTAGACGGTCTGGCCGTGGGAGGCGATCAGTGCGGCGCGGCCCCCGCACAGTTCGCGGTCGGCGCGGGCGGCCAGCTCGGCGAAGGCCCGGCCGATCAGGGTGTCGAGGCGGCAGACGTCGGCGAGGGTGGTGGGCGCGGGCGGCAGGGCGGCCGCGAGCCCGGCACGCAGGGTCTCCTCGTAGGGGGCGCTGACCATGCCGAGCGGGACCAGGTGCAGGGTGTCGCCGCCGTCCTCGAGGGTGAGGTGGGCCGCGGCCGCGTCGACGGCGTCGTACGAGGTGCCCGACATCAGGCCGACGACCCTCACCGCAGGGCCCGGCGGTGGTCGTCGCCGCGCAGGCCGGAGAGGGCGAGCGCGCTGAGGGCGCAGGCGCCGGCGGCGTAGTAGGCGGGTACGTTGCCGCTGCCCGTGCCGGCGGTCAGCGCGGTGATGACCAGGCCGGCGCAGCCGGAGAACACCGCGTTGGCGAGGGCGTAGGCGACGCCGAGGCCGGTGCAGCGGACGTGGGCGGGGAACATCTCCGCGAGCATCGCGGGGCCCGGCCCGGCGAGGAGGCCGACGGCGGCGCCCGCGCCGCAGACGGCGGCGGCCTTGGCGGGGGCGGGGGCGTCCGGATCCTGGAGGAGGTGCAGGAGCGGGAGGGCGAGGAGGGTGACGGCGAGGGCCCCGGCGAGCATGACGGGGCGCCGGCCGACGCGGTCGCTGAGGATCCCGGCGGGCAGGATCGAGGCGGCGAAGCCGAGGTTGGCGAGGGCGGTGGCCACGAGGGCCTCGCGGAGGGAGGCGCCGAGGGTGGCCTGGAGGTAGGAGGGCAGCACCACGAGGAAGGTGTACCCGGCGGCGGACCACCCCATGATCCGCCCGACGCCGAGCAGCACGGTCCGGGCGGTGACGGCGGCCCCACGGCGGTCCGGGACCGGCCGGGCGGGGCGGGGAACCGCGTCGGCAGCCACGTCCCGACCGCCCTCGGCCGGGGGCTCGGGGAGGGAGGTGCGGAGGGTGAGGGCCGTCAGGCCCAGGGGGAGGGAGAGGAGGAAGGGGACGCGCCAGCCCCAGGCGGTGAGGGCCTGCGGGGACAGGGCGGAGGCCAGGAGGGCGGCGGTGGCGGCGCCGGCGAGGAGGCCGAGGGCGACGGTGAAGGACTGCCAGGCGCCGTGGCGGCCGCGCCGGCCGGGCGGTGCCTGTTCGGCCATCAGGGCCACCGCGCCGCCGAACTCCCCTCCCGCGCTGAACCCTTGCAGGGCGCGCAGCAGGGTCAGCAGCCAGGGCGCGGCGGCGCCGGCCGCGTCCCGGGTGGGGAGCAGGCCCATCAGGGTGGTCGCCAGGGTCATCAGGCCCACGGACAGCATCAGGGCGGGGCGGCGGCCGATCCGGTCGCCGAGGCGGCCGAAGACCAGGGCCCCGGCGGGGCGCAGGAAGAAGGCCACCGCGAACGAGGCGTACACGGCGAGGAGCGGGCCCGCCCCGGCCGGCCCGGCGCCCGGGGCGGGGGTGAAGAACCGGTCGGCGAGGACGGTGGCGAAGCTGCCGTAGACCCCGAACTCGTACCACTCGACGAAGTTCCCGGCCGCCCCCGCGAGCAGCACCCGGCGCACCGGCGGGGCCGGCGGCGCGGTGGGTGGCGGCCCGAGGGGGGTCACGTCGTCGGGTCGAGCCGGGAGGCGGCGGCGTCCGTGCGCGGGGCGGGGTGGGCGGAGGCGGGGGTCAGGGCGCTGCCGGCCAGCCAGGTCCGCCAGTCCACGTTCCAGTCGCCGAAGCCGTTGTCGAAGGGGGACATCCGGTCGCCGCCGCTGTTGACCACCTCGACGATGTCCCCCTCGCGGACGGTCTCGTAGAACCAGGCGGCGTCCTCGGTGGACATGCCGGTGCAGCCGTGGCTGACGTTCTCCGCCCCCTGCGCCTCGACCGACCAGGGGGCGGCGTGCACGTACTCGCCGCTCCAGGTGACCCGGGTGGCGTAGAGGACGGGCAGGTCGTAGAACTCCTTGGTGCCCTTCTGGATGCCCACGCTGTCGCCGCGCATGCGGACCTTGGCCTCCTTGCCGAGGACGACCTTGATGCCGCTGCGGGTGAGGAAGCCGGCCTTGCCGGTGGTGACCGGGATGGTGCGGATGACGCGGCCGTTGCGGCGGACGGTCATCTCGTGGGCGGCGGAGTCGGTGACGGCCTCGATCCGGTCGGCGACGGTGAACTCCAGGGGCTCGGAGGGGCCTCCGTACCCGAGGTCGCCGAGTGCGACCCCGTCGAGGCCGCTGCGGACGCGGACGACGGTGTGGGCGGGCCAGTAGGTGCGGGGCCGGAAGTGCAGGGTCGCGTCGTCGACCCAGTGCCAGGCGCCCTCGACGTGGGGTTCGGAGGTGACCTGGAGGGCCTGTTCCACACGGGCGCGCAGTTCGGGGGCGTCGGCGGGCACGGGGTGGCTCAGTTCGGCGGTGACGATCTCCCCGGCCCCGTACGTGCCGGGGCGGGGGCCGAACTCGGCGGTCAGGCGGCCCCCTTCGCCGGTGGGGCGGGCGGTGCGGAAGGCGAGGGTCACGCCGACGGGGCGGCCTTCGCCGTCCTGGGCGCCGACCCGGACGGTGTAGGCCTCCCCCGCGCGCAGGGGTTCGGTGTTGTGCCAGCGGCCGCTGCCGGGGGCCACCTCCCCGGCGAGCAGGCGGCCGTGTCCGTCGTGCACGGTCACGTCGGTGAGGCGGCCGGCCTCAGCGTGGGCGAGGGCGATCTCCAGCGGGCCGCCGGCGGCGGTGGGGAGCGCGCCGGTGCTGCCGAGGGCCGGGTTCCACAGGAGGTCGGCGGTGCCCTGGGCGGTGGCCCGTACCCGCTGCTCGCGCCAGGTGCCGCAGGGCCCGCTCGCGAAGGCGGGGGCGGCGCACCAGCGGGCGGCGGGGGCGGGGCCCCGGTCCAGGGCCCGTGCGTCCAGGGCCCGTCCGACGACGAGGGTGACCGCGGCGTCGGGGCCGGTGGCCGCGCCGGGGTCCTGCGGGGCTTCGGTGTCGGGGCTGCGGCCGGGTGCGGCGGCCACGGCGAGCAGGGCTCCCGTCACCGCGGCCGCCGTGGTCCACGCCTTCTTGCGCGACATAGCCACGCGGCCCTCCCAGTCGTCGTGCGTGCCCGATGGGAGCATCAAAGCGACAGGAGGACGGACCGATGATCGTACGCTCGGTCCTGCGGCCGAACGGGCACCGCAAGTGAACCCGGACGGAGCAGGGGCGGGTGGAGCGGAACGGCCCCGTCCCCGTCCCGTAGGCTCGGCGGATGGCGAAGTACTTCGACGTGCACCCCGAGAACCCTCAGCGGCGCACCATCAGCGGCGTGGTCGACAGCATCCGCTCCGGCGCGCTCATCGCATATCCCACGGACTCCTGCTTCGCGCTGGGGTGCCAGCTGGGCAACCGGGAGGGCCTGGCGCGGATCCGGCAGATCCGCGAGCTCGGCGACAAGCACCACTTCACGCTCGTGTGCCAGAACTTCGCGCAGCTGGGGCAGTTCGTGCACGTGGACAACGACGTGTTCCGCGCGATCAAGGCGTCGACCCCGGGTGCCTACACCTTCATCCTCAAGGCCACGTCGGAGGTGCCGCGCCAGCTGCAGCATCCGAAGAAGAAGACGGTCGGCGTGCGGATCCCCGACCACCTGGTGACCCAGGCCCTGCTGGAGGAGCTGGGTGAGCCGCTGCTCTCCAGCACCCTGCTGCTGCCCGGCGAGGACGAGCCGATGACCCAGGGCTGGGAGATCAAGGAGCGGCTGGACCACGTGGTGGACGCCGTGGTGGACTCCGGGGACTGCGGGACCCGGCCGACCACCGTCATCGACTTCTCCGGCGGGGAGGCCGAGATCGTCCGCCGGGGTGCGGGCGACACCTCGCGCTTCGAGTAGCGGCCGGGCTCCGGGACTCGCTGCGGCTCCCCGTCAGGTGATCCCGTAGCGGCGGACCGTCTCCTCCTGCTGCGCGATGCGGTGCATGGCCCGGAGGATCGGTTCGAGCAGGACGGTGGCGGCCACGGCCGCCTCCACCTGCTCCGTCTCGGAGGGATAGGTCTCGGTGAAGTCCAGGTCGTGGACGGCGACCTGGTGCATCATCCGGGCGTAGGGGGTCATCATCTCCGCGTTCCACGGGTAGCCCAGTCTGATCAGCGAGGCGACGGCCTCGACGAGCGACGTGTGGTCCGGGTTGACGGTGGCCAGTTCACGGGCGCTCTCCCAACCGACGTCGTCCAGCAGCCGGTCCACCTCCCGCCGCGCCGTGGCCAGGGCCTCGTCCTCCTCGCCGGCGTCCGGCGCGGACGGGTGCGGCAGTGCCCACATGGCCGCGCCGAGGCGGATGGTCATGCCGAGCGAGTCGTCGTCCATGTGCCGCAGCACCTTCCCCGCCGTGGCCACCGAGAGCCCGCCGACCTGGAGCAGGGTGCGGACCAGGCGCAGCCGGCGCAGGTGGGCCTCCTCGTAGTCGGCGGTCGTGGCGCTGATCCGCCGGCCGGGCGGCAACAGCCCTTCGCGCAGGTAGTACTTGATGGTCGCGGTGGAGACGCCACTGCGCTCGCTCAACTCCGACAGCCGCATCCCTTGCGCCTTTCCTTGGATAGGGCCACTATCTCATCGAGCCCTATTGGAAAGTGTCGCTATCCAACCCCAGACTTCCGGAGGCCCCGTGTTCGCCAAGCCGGTTCCGGGCCGCACCACGGCGGCCCTCGAGGGTGACGCCGTGGTCCTGCTCATCGGGATGCGCATCAACCGCTTCTGGGCCGTGCACTCCTGGCTGCCCGTCTTCACCGGCATGCCGCGGATGCTGCGCGAGCTGAAGAAGGACCGGGCCCGCGGACTGCTGAACCACGTGCTGCTGACGGCCTCGCCGCGCACGTACTACGTGGTCCAGTACTGGGAGTCCAAGGAGGCGCTCTACGCCTACGCGACGGCGCCCGACGCGCTGCACCACCGGATGTGGGCGGCGCTCAACCGCAAGGAGCGGGCCGGGAAGACGCGCGGGCACGTGGGCCTCTGGCACGAGACGTACGTCGCGCCGCAGGGCTCGTACGAGTCGATCTACTTCGACATGCCGCCGTTCGGGCTGGCGGCGGCCACGGGGGTGCTGCCGCTGGAGAAGCGGGGACGACGCGGCTCCGACCGCTTCGCCTACCGCCCGGCGGCGGCGGACGCACCGAAGCGATAAGGGAGAACCATGTTCCAGCAGGGCAGTACCCGCGGCGGAGCCGCACGCCGGGCCGGCCTCGTGGCGGCGCTCGGCCTGGGCCTCGCGCTCACGGCGGCGTGCGGCGGCAAGGACGCCGGGTCCGGGTCCTCCTCGTCCTCGAAGGGCGGCGGGTCCTGGCAGGTCGGCAACTGCGGCGGCCCCGACCCCAAGCAGGCGCCGGACGGGTACCGGGCGATGGGCTGCGACGAGTCCGGCGCCACCTTCAAGGCGCTGGAGGTCACCTCGGCCGGGATCCTGCCCGGGTCCGTCCAGTGCCCGGCCGGGACGGACCTGATGATCCGGGTGTCGGTCTCCTACGGCTCCTCGAAGAACGGGTCCAAGGGCGGCGGCATCCCCACCCACACGGTGTGCGGCCGCAACCTCTCCGGCGACCACCCCGGGGACGCGGGGGCGGGCGGCGGGCAGCTGGTGAAGGGCGACTGCGTCTCCTCCTCCGCCCAGGAGGTGGCCTGCGCGACCGCCGGGCACGACGCCTTCAAGGTGCTCGACCTGGTCAAGGAGAAGGCGCAGTGCCCGGCGGGCACCACGGAGCCCATGGAGCTGACCCTCTCCATCGGACGCCCGTACGACGTCATCTGCGCGGCTCCCGCATAGCGGGGCGGGCGGGGGCGGCCCACGATGGAGACATGAGCACCGGACGGTACGAGCTGAGGTTCCCCGGCGGCGCCGGGACGGGCGGGGACACCGTGGTCGTGGACCGCACCGAGGCGACCGGCCCCGGCGGGCACCCGGTCTACGCGGACGCCACCGGGATCGTACGCGCCGAGATCAGCGACCGGGGCGAGGTGCGGATGCTGGCCACGGGCGGCCACCAGGCCCCGTCCCAGCCCGTGACGGCGCGCCCGCTGCCCTCCTGACCGGGCCCGCGCCGTGTGGGCCGACGGTGCGAAACCCGGCCGCCGCCCCTCGCGCCTGCAGCCGCCACGCCCGCGCCCCGTCCGATAGTCGCCTGGGCCCCCGTACGGGACCCGTTCGGCGACCCCGGAGGGAAAGCGATGGACAGCGCAGGACTGCCGCGCCGCACGGCCCTGCTGGCCGGCGGCCTGGCGGCGTTCGCCGCGGGCACGCTCTCGGCCTGCACCGCGACGGCCACCACCGCGGCCGGCGGGGTCAGGGGCCGTCCCGAGCCCGCCGCGCCCAACCCGTCGACCACCACCCCGGCCGCCGCCTACGCGCGGCTGATGGAGGGCAACAAGCGCTGGGTGGACGGCAACCTCCAGCACCCCGACCGGGACCCCACGCGCCGTCAGCTGGTCGCCCAGAGCCAGACCCCGTTCGCGGTGGTCCTGTCCTGCATCGACTCCCGGGTGCCGCCGGAGCTGCTGTTCGACACCGGGCTCGGTGACATGTACGTCCTGCGCACCGGCGGACAGGCGCTCGGCCCGGTGGTCACCGGCTCCGTCGAGTACGGGCCGATGACCTCCGCCACCCCGCTGGTCCTGGTGCTCGGGCACCAGCGCTGCGGGGCGATCGACGCCGCGTACAAGGCGGCGCGCGACGGGAAGCCCCTGCCGGGCAACCTGGAGGAGCTCGCGAAGGCGCTGCGCCCGGCGTACGAGCAGGCCGTCAAGGAGGGCGGACCGGACCCGGTGGACCGGATGGTCCGCGCCCAGGTCCGGCTGACCGCCGACGCACTGCGCGCCAACGCCGACCTGGCACCCCTGGTCCGCAAGGGCACCCTGGCGGTGGTCGGCGGCTACTACTCGCTCGACACCGGCAAGGTGGAGGTCCTGACCGGCGCCCTGCCGGGCGGGGCGGCCAGCACCACGCCGGAGCCCTCCGGGACGCCCGCCGGCACCCTGACCCCCTCCGCGAGCACGGCTCCCGGCGGCAGCGCGACGCCGTCCGGGACCGGCCCGGCGACGGAGAACCCCCTGCCCACCGGCCTCCCCTCCTGACGGGCCCCGCCGCCGGGAACACCGGAGCCCCCTGCCGGACCGCGGGAAGGCGGTCCGGCAGGGGGCTCCGGCGACCGGCCGCGTCAGGCCGGCTGCGCCCGCACCGGCTCGGCCGGGGCGCTCTGCGCCGGCTTCGGGGCCGGGTGGACCGCCTCCCGGGGCAGCCTGGGCTCCAGGCGCAGCACGCCCAGCGCCGAGACCGTCGCGCCCACCGCGAGGACCAGCCACATCGCCGTCGGCGACAGGGTGAGCAGGGCCGTCAGGACGGCCGGGGCCAGCGCGCTGGGCACCGCCCAGGAGAGCTGGTAGACGGCCAGGTGGCGGCCCCGCGTCTCCTCGGGCGCGGCCTGCGCGCACAGCGCCGAGGCCGTGGCGCCGTGCAGCAGCTCGCCCGCCGTGAACAGGACCGTCGCGGCGAAGATGCCGACCAGGATGACGGAGTTGTCGCCCACCGCGGCGAGGGCGGCGAAGACCACGAACGAGGCCGCGAAGACGGCCGCGCCAAGGGCCACCGCACGGGAGCGGCGGAAGGCGACGAGCGCCCGGGTGACGGGGATCTGCAGCAGCGCGATGCCGACCGTGTTGACGGCGTACAGGACACCGACCAGCGAGGTGGACGCGCCCAGGTCCTGGGTGACGTACGCCGGGATGCCGACGGCGAGCACCGTGTAGCCGAAGGCGGTCGGCACGTTGAGCAGGGTCAGCGCCAGGAAGGGCCGGTTGCGCGCCACCAGGCGGTAGCCGCCCTTGCGGGAGACCCGGGGAGCCCCCGCGCCGGACGCCGTACGCGGGATCGGGATGGACCCGAAGCAGACGGCGGCCAGCACGTACCCGGCCGCGGTGCAGAAGACGATCACGTAGTAGAACGCGTCGCTGCCCAGGGCCAGCACCCCGCCCGCGATCAGACCGCCCACGCCCAGGCCGGCGTTGCGCAGGCTGCGCTGCGCGGCGAGCAGCTTGTCCCGCTCGTTGCCCTTGACGAACTCGGCGATGAACGACTGGATGGCCGGCGGGAACGAGGTGTCGCCCAGCGCCACCAGCAGGATCACGCAGAACATCGTGTAGCCGTTGTCCACCAGCGGGTACGTGCAGAAGCCCGCGGCCCGCAGCAGGTACCCGCCGGTGACGACGGCCTTGGCGCCGAACCGGTCTATGAGGACGCCCGCCGCCGGGTTGCTGATCAGGCCGATCACGGCGGCGGCCGTCATCAGGGTGCCCACCTGGGTCAGGGGCAGCTTCGTCACGTGGTGGAAGTACAGCAGCGACAGCGGCAGGTACATGCCCGCGCCGGTGGCGTCGACCACCATGCCCAGCATGTACCGCGTCTTCGCCGACAGGCGGCCCCCCGTCATGACGCGTCCCCGATCACGCTGTGCTCGCGCACCCACTCGCCGAGCCCGCGCAGCCGGCGCTCGCACTCCGTGCGGTTCGGCGCGGTGCCCACGGCGGCGGCCAGGAAGTCGGAGGAGCCGGAGGCCGGGGCGATGACCTGGCCCTCCTCGGCGTAGAGCCAGAACCCGTCGAGCCAGGGCTCGTCGGGGACGGCCGGGAGCTCGCGCACCAGTCCGGGCCGCTTCATCATCAGCAGCTGGCCGGCCATGTGGCGCGGCCGCGGCAGCCCGGCCGGGTCCTCGCCCGTGCGGACGGCCTCGTGGAGCGGGTGCCCGGCGTCGGCGCGGACGGCGTATTCGCCGAGGTGCACCCCGAAGAGGCTGTGGAAGACCTCGCGGATCTTGGCGCCGCCGGGGCGGCAGGCGATCTCGCACAGCACCAGGCGGTCGTCGGGGGTGAGGAAGACCTCCATGTGGAAGGCGTGGTCGCGCAGCCGGGAGCCCTCGGGGGCCAGGGCGGCCAGGACCCGCTCGGCGAGGTCGAGCAGGCGCGGGGTGACCGGGTCGTCCTCGTCGAGGGTGAGGTCGATGCGCGGGCCCGGGTCGGAGGCGAAGGAGGACAGGTCGTACTGGTACTGCGAGGGCCAGGCCATCGCGACGCGGCCGTCGCGCACCACGCCGTCGACGTGGCACATGCGGCCCGGGACGAAGCCCTCCAGCAGGACGTCGTCCCGCTCGCCGGCCGCGTACGCCTCGGTCAGGGTCTCCTCGAAGGAGGCCTCGTCGCGGAGGATGCGCAGGCCGATCGCGTTGAAGCCGCTGCGCTCCTTGAAGACCAGCGGGAAGCCCTCGGCCTCGGCGAAGGTCCGGGCCTCGTCGGCGGTGCGGGGCTGGACCCAGGCGGCGACCTCGATGCCCGAGGCCTGGGCGCGGGTCTTCATCAGGGCCTTGTCGCGGAAGGGCTTGACGTCGTCCTTCCAGGGGCCGCGCAGCCCGAAGCGCTGGCGCAGCCGGGCGGCGAGGTCCATGTCGCCCTCGTGCAGCACGGTCACGCCGGTGATGTGGTGCTCCGCCATCAGTTCGAGGGCGCGGGCCTCGAACTCCGGGGAGTCGAAGTCGTCGTGGACTTCCAGGCGGGTGTAGCCGAGGTTGCCGTCGGGGACCTTCTCGCCGGCGAGTTCGATCTTCTCGCGGTTGGCGAGGACCACGATGTCGCCGGTGTGGTCCGGCAGCCAGGAGCGGTACGGGAACGGCTCCAGCGGGTTGCGGTGGATGATCAGCAGGTTCTCGCGGGGCGCGATCTCGGAGGGCTGCGCGAGGACCGTGGTGCCGTCGGGGCGGGCCAGGGTGATGCGGATGTGCTCGCGGATCACCTCGGCGCCGCGGCGGATCGCGGCCGTGGTGTCCTCGGCGGAGACGGCGATCAGACCGAGCCGGTCCCAGTTGTCCGTGAGCACGCGCACGCCGTCGCCGGGCTTGGCGCCGACGGTGACGGAGATGACGCCCTCGGCGGCGCGGGCCACTTCGAGCCCTGCGACCGACTCCACGGTGGTGCCCGGGGTGCCGACCAGGGCGCGGACGGCGGCGCCGCCGTGCGCCCGCGGCCGGTCGGGGAGCTCCTCGACCAGGCCGAAGGGGTGGCCGACGGCGAGGGTGACCAGGTCGACGCCGAAGGCGCTGCGCACCAGTTCGGGGATGGAGTCGCCGCCGATGCGGTTGTGGCCCTCGATGACGCGCGGGCCCTTGGCGGTGAGGCGGACCTCGGTGTGGCAGACGCCGTCGCGCATGCCCATCACGTCGAGGAAGCCGCGTATGCCCTCGCGTATCGCCGCGTCGTCGGCCTCCGAGAGGCGGGCGGGGACCGCGTGGCCCAGTTCGGCGAAGTGGCCGTCCGAGGTGAACTTCTCGGTGATGGTGACGATCACGTGGCGGCCGGCGAAGCTGAAGGACTCGACGCTGAACTCGGGGCCGTCGAGGAACTCCTCCATGAGGAAGTCCTTGAGGACGAAGAGGGAGGAGACCCGGTCGGTGCGGGTGCCCGACAGGCGGGCGACCTCGCCCCAGACCCGGTCGGCGTCCTCGGGGCCCTGCACCCGCATGACGCCGATGCTCGCGGTGGCGTCGACGGGCTTGACGATGAAGGGGAAGCCGTAGGAGGTGCCGAAGGCGTCCAGGTCCTCACGGGTCTTCAGGGAGCGGGCGCCCACCGCGTGCTCCGGGTCGTGCTCGGCGACGTAGCGGCGCATGGCGGCCTTGTCCCGGATGCGGGCGGTGACCTCGTAGCCGGTGCCCCCGAGCCCGTAGAGGTCGTTGATCCGGCCCGCGTTCTCCAGCCCCGGCTCGGTCAGGGAGACGGCCGCGGCGAAGCCGGGGCTCTCGTGCCAGGCCCGCACCAGGGGCTCGACGAGGGACCACTCGGTGAAGTCGACGACCTCCACGGCCGCGGCGAGCCGGTTCTGCAGCTCGCTCACCTTGGTCGGGTGCTGGAGGAGCAGCACGTTCAGCCCCAGGTCGTGGGCCTTCTGCACGGTCTCGTCGGTTCCACCGACGAGCAGCAGGGTGCGCTCGGGGTTCATTCGCTCTCTTCTCCCCCTGCGGCGGCAGGGAATTTCGGGCTCGTACTCGGGCGGGCGTCGGGGTGCGGACGGTGGGGGGCGGGGCCCGGTCGGGCGCTCAGGGCCGGCCGGCGGGCTCGGCCGGCGGCCACCAGCTGAGGTAGCGCTCGCCGCTGTCGGGGAACACGGTCGCCACGACCGCGTCCGACAGGTCGTGCCGGCGGGCGAGTTCGAGGCAGCCGTGGGCGGCCGCGCCCGCGGAAATCCCGACGAGGAGCCCCGTGCGGGCGGCGAGGGCACGTGTGGTGGCGGCGGCGTCCGCGTCGTCGACGGCGATCACCTCGTCGATGAGGTGGACGTCGGTGACGGGGCTGATGAAGCCGCCGTTGAGGCCGGGGATGCGGTGCGGGCCGGGCTCGCCGCCGGAGAGCAGCGCGGAGCCGGCGGGCTCGACGGCGACCACCTTCAGGGCGGGGTTGCGCTCGCGCAGGTAGCGGGCGATGCCGGTGATGGTGCCGCCGGTGCCGATCCCGCACACCAGGTAGTCGACGTGGCCGCCGGAGTCGCGCCAGATCTCGGGCCCGGTCGTCTCGTAGTGGGCGCGCACGTTGTCGGGGTTCTCGTGCTGGCGCGCGTACCAGGAGCCGGGCATCCGCGCGTGCAGCTCCTCGGCGCGCTCGACGCAGGCCCGGAAGCCGAGGGTGTGGTCGGTGAACTCGACGTCGGCGCCCAGCATGCGCAGGGTCAGCACCCGCTCGCTGGAGGCGTTGGAGGGCAGCACGATCAGGCACCGGTAGCCGCGGGAGGCACAGAGCGCGGCCAGGGCGATGCCGGTGTTGCCGGAGGTCGACTCGATGACGGTGGCGCCGGGCACCAGCGCGCCGGACTCCTCGGCGGCCCGCAGCATGAAGAGGGCGGCCCGGTCCTTGATGCTGGACAGCGGGTTGGCGGCCTCCAGCTTGGCGAGGACCCGGGCGGTGGCGGGCAGGCCGTCGAGCTGGAGGCGGAGCAGCGGGGTGTCGCCGACGAGATCCTCGAACGATGCCGCGATGCGGCGGGTGGTGAGCGCGTTGTTCACGTGCCTCCCCCTTTTGGTGCTGGACGTGCGGGCGGTCCTTCGAAAGGTAGCCAGCGGTGGTGGTGCGCGATTGGTGCCCGGCTCGTGGGGGACTCGAGCCTCGCTCGCGCACCACCCGCGGTGGTGCCCGGCCTGTCCCGTTGGCGCTAGAGGGAGTTGAGGTCGACGGCGCCGGCCATCGCCCGGTAGCCGGCGTCGTTCAGGTGGAGGCGGTCGGCGAAGGCGAACTCGGCCTTGAGCTTCTCCGGGTGCTCCGGGTCGGCCACCGCGCGGTCGAAGTCGACGACGGCGTCGTAGGCGCCGCCGGTGCGGATCCACCGGTTGACCTCGGCGCGCACCTGCTCGCCCTGCGCGGTCCAGTAGCCGGAGTCCCCGTAGGGCGGGATCGTGCCGCCGATGACGCGCACACCGCGGGCGTGGGCCTCGCGGATCAGTTCGCGGTATCCGGCGATGATCTGCTGGGCGGTGACCCGGGGGCCCGTGGTGCAGCGGTCCTGGACCCCGTCGGGCTGGACGATGTCGTTGGTGCCCTCCAGGACGATCACGGTGCCGGTGTCGGGGCGGCCGAGGGCGTCGCGACGGAAGCGGTTGAGGGCGCTCTCGCCGAAGCAGGGCGAGTCGGTGAGCACCTTGTTGCCGCCGATGCCCGCGTTGAGGACCGGCCGCGCGGCGCCCTGGGCGGCGAGGCGTGCGGCGAGGGCGTCGGAGTAGCGGCGGTCGGCGCCGGGGGTGGCGCCGAACCCGTCGGAGAGGGAGTCCCCGAAGGTGACGACCGCGCCTCGGCGCGGGCCGGGGGCGGCGGGGTTCTTCACGTCGACGCCGGCCAGGTGGTACCAGGAGAAGCTCTGGTCGCCCGCGCCCGAGAAGGCGTCCGCGGCGGAGTCGCGCAGGTGGTCTCCGGCGGCCCGGAAGGAGGTGGCCATCGCGACGTTGTGGAAGGTGGCGGGGCCGGTGGGGCCCTGGAAGTAGAACGTCACCGTGAGCTGTTCGAAGGCCTTCACGGGCAGGGCGACGGCGTCGCTGGAGCGTTCCGCGCCGGGCGCGAGGGTCACCGAGCCGGAGCCCCCGAAGCGCAGCGTGCGGACGGTCTCCGGGCGGACGGCGGCGCCGCCCGCGCTCTTGGCTATGGTCGCGCCGGTCAGCCGCAGCGGGGTCTTGCCGTAGGCGTTGGACAGCCGGACGCGCAGCTCGTCGCCCTCGGCACCGGCCCGGACCACCTGGCGCACCGACTGGTCGCGGAAGCCCTCCTCGGACCAGTTGGGGAACCAGTCGGTGTGGGTGGGCGCCTGCGGGGAGGCGCCCCAGGCGCTGTGCCAGGGGCTGCCGTACGCGGCTGCGGCGGGGGTGGCGGTGGTGACGGCCGCGGCCAGGAGGGCGGCGGCCAGCGGGGCGGCGAGAGCGATCTTGTTCTTGTTCACACCACTCTGACGCGGGGCGGCCTGCGGATGTGACAGGAGGGGCGGAAATTTTTTCGGCCGCCCGGCCGGACCCCCTGCCGGACCCCGGTGGGAGCGCGGTGGGAGCCCGGCCGGGGCGGTCCCTCAGCGGCGCAGGCGGGCGAGCTTGTCGGGGTTGACCTGGATGCGGAGGTTGCGGATCACACCGTGGTCCAGGTCGTAGGTGACCACGGCGATCGGGGTTCCGGCCAGCTCCGCGAGGATGCCGAGCTCCCCGTTGACCAGGGCGGGGGTGACGGTGGCCCCGGCGTTGGCCGGCTTGGCGAGGACGCCGAACAGCCAGCGGGCCACGTGGTCGGCCCCGTACAGCGGGCGGCGGGCGGCGGTGACCTTGCCGCCGCCGTCCGACCAGGCGGTCACGTCGGGGGCGAGCATCTCCAGGACGGCGTTGATGTCGCCACCGGCGCAGGCGGTCAGGAAGCGGTCCGTGACCCGCTCGCGCTCCGCGGCGTCGGTGTCGAAGCGCGGCCGCCGGGCGGCGACGTGCTTGCGCGCGCGGGAGGAGACCTGCCGGACGGCCGGCTCCTCGCGGTCGAGGAAGCCGGCGATCTCCGCGTGCGAGAAGCCGAAGACCTCGCGCAGGACGAACACCGCCCGCTCCAGGGGCGAGAGCGTCTCCAGGACGACGAGCATCGCCATGGAGACGCTCTCGGCGAGCTCCCTGTCCTGGGCCACGTCGGGCGAGGTGAGCAGGGGCTCCGGGAGCCAGGGGCCGACGTACTCCTCCCTCGTGGCGCGGGCGGAGGTGAGGCGGTTCAGGGAGAGGTTGGTGACCGTGCGCACGAGGTACGCCTTGGGGTGGCGCACCTCCGAGCGGTCGGCCTTGTTCCAGGTCAGCCAGGCGTCCTGGACGATGTCCTCGGCGTCGCTGACGGTGCCGAGCATGCGGTAGGCGGTGGCGAACAGGAGCCTTCGGTGCTCGTCGAAGGGGTCCGTCTCGGGTTCGGTCGTGGTCACCGCTCGATTCTGCACGGGGCGCGGTGGCCGGACCGCCCCGGGGGCCGCCGGGCCGTGGGGAGTTGGGGAGTCGGGGGCTACGCCAGGGTGCGGACCCGCTGGTCGCGGAGGTCGTAGCGGGCCGCGGCGACGGCGAGCCGGCCGGCGGAGACCGCGCGGGCCAGGTCGGGTTCGGCGGCGAGCCGGTCGCGGGTGCGGCGGGCGTGGGCGTCGATGGTGGCGGCGACGCGGGCGTCGCCCTGCTGCCCGTGGTCGATGGACGGGCGTATCTGGTCGGCCAGGTACTGGATGTGGGCGGGGAGCCGGCCGCCGGTCTCGTCGGCGTGGACGGCGGCGCCGACGGCTCCGCAGGACTGGTGGCCGAGGACCAGGACCAGGGGGATCGCCAGTTCCAGCACCCCGTAGGCGATGCTGCCGAGCACGGCCTCGTCCAGGACCTCGCCGGCCGAGCGGACCGTCAGCAGGTCGCCGAGCCCCTGGTCGAAGACGAGCTCGGGCGGGACGCGGGAGTCCACGCAGCCGAGGACGACGGCGAAGGGGTGCTGTCCCGTGGCCAGCCGCAGCCGGGTCGACGGCGACTCGTGCGGGTGCTCCTCGCGCAGGGTGCGCCAGCGCCGGTTGCCGGCTTCCAGTTCCCGCAGGGCCTGCTGGGGCGTGGCGGGGCGGCCGGCGCTGCCCGGCTGCGGGGCGGCGGAGGCGGGGAGGGCCGGGCCGAGGGCGAGGGCGGTTCCGGCGGCGGCCGTACCGGCGACGGCGGTCCGCAGCAGGGCGCGCCGGCTGGGCGCTCCCCCCGCGCGTACCGGATCGGTGTGCGGCGTGCGGGTGTTCGGCGTGCGGGTGTTCGAAGGCATGGGCGCCAGCATGGCGCTTTGCCGGCCCTTGACCCAGCCGTGCGGGGAGGTTGTCCGAAAGACCGCCGGCCCCGGCTCAATCCCCGGTGCCGGACGTCCGCAGTGCGACGACGGCCGTCCGGCCTGCGGTGCGGACCCGGCAGGGTGCCTGGGGACCCCCCAGCAAGGCGGCGTCGTACGGGCCGAGTTCGACGGTCCCCTCCGAGTGGTCGAGCCGGGCCGGCCCGTCCAGGGCGACGACCAGGAGGGTGGTCCCCGGCGGGGCGGAGAGGGCGAGGGAGCCGCGGACGACGGCGGTGTGCGCCTCGACGCGGCCGCGCCGGTACATCACGTTGAAGTTCACCACGGGCCCGTCCAGCAGCCGGCAGCCGGTCGGCTCGTCCCCGGGGAAGTCGCAGGGCGCGTACCGCTCGTCGACGCGCCGGGGCTCCCCCGCGACCGTGAGGTCCATGCCGGCGCCCTCGGCGAGGGTGAGGGTGCGGTCGACGCCGGGGAACTCCGAGAAGGGGCCGTCGGCGGCGACTTCGGCGAGGCTGACCCGCCAGCCGAAGTCCGCCGTCCCGGCCTCCTCGGGCTCGGCCGCGATCTCACGGGTGACCCCGCCGCCGTTCTTCCAGGGCACCGCCGTACGGTCGGCGGCGCGCAGGATGCGGAGGGCGGCGGGGCCGGGCATGCGGGGTTTCCTTCCCTCGGGTCCGTACCGTCCGGCGGACCGGTACGGACCCGGGCGGTGGGCCGAGCCTAACCCGCCTGGTTCACGGCGAAGTCGTCGCCGCGGACCGGGCCCTGCCCGTACCAGCCGTGGAGGTAGACCGTGACGGTTCCGGAGGCGCCGGTGGTGAAGGGCACCGTCAGCTTGGTCCAGCCGGTCGCGCTGGTCCACGTGCTGGCGCCGGCCCCGCCGCGGACGCCCAGGTAGGCGTAGCTGCCCTGGACCCAGCCGCCGAGGGTGTAGGCGGTGTTGGGGGCCAGGGTGAGGGTCTGGGCGCATTCGCCGGTGTGGGCCGAGTCCGGGTTGCCCTGGACGGCGTACGTACCCGCGTGGACCGGGGCCGTCACGACCGAGCCGCCGTTCTCGCAGGTCCAGGGGGCCAGGGAGCCGCTCTCGAAGCCGCCGTTGACGAGGGCGCCGCTGCCGCCGCCCGGGCCGGAGACCGTGAGGGTGAAGGCGGCGCCGTGGCTGGTCTTCCCGGCGGCGGTGACGGTGAGCGGATAGGTGCCGGGGGCCGCCCCGGCGGAGGCGGCGACCGTGAGCTTCGCGGAGGCCCCGGCGGTGACCGCGTCGGGGGTGAGGGTGGCCGTGACGCCTGCGGGGGCGCCGGAGACCGTCAGCGCGAGGGGCTGGGCCGCGCCGGAGGTGACCTGGGTGGAGACGG
This sequence comes from Streptomyces sp. NPDC058157, assembly GCF_042884105.1. Taxonomy (NCBI): domain Bacteria; kingdom Bacillati; phylum Actinomycetota; class Actinomycetes; order Kitasatosporales; family Streptomycetaceae; genus Streptomyces; species Streptomyces sp. NPDC058157. Next base: position 4,218 of record NZ_JBHVUQ010000126.1, on the reverse strand, counting down.
TGGCGGTGGCGGTCCCGCCGGGGGCGACGGATGCGGAGCCGGGGGCCACGGAGACCGAGAAGTCGTCGGCGGCCGGTCCGCCGCCGCCGGTGAAGGGGGCGAAGGCGTGGGTGAAGTACCAGGGGTCCTGGGCGATGCCGGAGCAGGTGTCGGAGCCGCCGGTGCCGGGGCAGCCGCCGTTGTCGCGTTGCAGGGCCCAGAAGGAGAGGGTGTTGATCCCCTTGGAGACCGCCCAGTCGTAGACGGCGGTGGCGTTGGCGGTGGTGAAGGTCTCGGCGGCCCCGTAGTCGTCGATGCCCGGCATCTCGGTGACGCCGATCATGCCCCACAGCTGCGCGGGGGTCCGCTCCGGATAGAGGGCGGCCAGCTGGTCGTAGAGGCCGGTGGCGGCGGTGCGGGTGTCGGCGGCCATGTCGTGGGCGGCGCCGTCGTAGTAGTCGAAGGTCATCAGGTTCACCACGTCGACCTTGGCTCCTGCGGCCTTGGCGCTCTTGAGGACCGCCAGCCCGCTGCTCGCGAGTCCGCTCGTGGTGGTGGGGAGGGTGTAGGAGATCTGCAGGGGGCGCCCGGAGGCGGCGGCCCAGTCCTGGAGCTTCTTGATCGCCTGGTTGCGGCGGTCGACACCGGCCTTGTTCGTCAGGGACTTGTCCTCGATGTCCATGTCGAGGCGGCTGACGTCGTAGGTGGTGACGAGCTTCTGGTAGGCGGCGGCGATCGAGTCGACGCTGGTGCAGCTGTCGGCGATCTCGGTGCCCCCGCTGTCGGCCGCGTAGCCGCCGAAGGAGGGGATGACGTCTCCGCCGCGGGCGCGGATCGCGGCGAAGTCGGCGCCGAAGACGGAGTCGGCGACGGGCTGCTGGGTGGAGCCGTTCCAGTACGGGGTGCAGGAGCCCTTGGCCTCGGTCTGGACGAAGGCCATCGTCAGGTACTTCGCGCCGGACTTCTGCGCGAGGTCGGCGGGGCTGTCGGAGGAGTACGCCTCGAAGTAGGGGGCGAAGACGTGCGCGGGCAGTGGGGTGGCCGCGTAGGGGGTGGCCGCCTGGGCGGGCCCGGCGCCGGCGGCGGCGAGCAGTGCGGCGGCGGTGGCGAGGGTGGCGCAGGCCGCACTCAAGTGGCGGAGGGCATGCTGACGCAGTCTCAACGAAGGCTCCCGGTGGGGCGCGAGCGAACGGGCGGACGCCTCATGATTGGTCTGGACCAGCCGTGGGTCAAGGGTTCCGACCGGTCCGCGCTCCGCCGGGGGCCGGGGGCTCAGCGCAGGATGCCCGCCTGCCGGGCGGCGCGGATCCAGGAGGGGAACTCCGACAGCAGCCGGTCGTACAGTTCGGGGTCCGGGATCCGGTCGATGTCGTCGACGGCGAAGAAGCCGACGTTGTCGACCCGGCGGCCGGGCAGGGCGCCGAACCGTTCCAGCACGCCGAAGCCGGCCCGGCCGAGGCCGACGAACTGCCAGAACACCGGCTCCTCCACGGCCTCCCGCAGCTCCCGCTCGATCTCGGCGTTGCGGTAGACCCCGCCGTCGGAGAAGAACAGGACGAGGGTGGGCACGGGCACCGGGTGGGCGCGGACGAAGGCGCGCACCTCGGCGATGACCCTCTGCTCCTCGTTCTGGAAGCCGACCTGACGCATGTCCACCTGGCCGGGGACCAGGCCCCTGGGCGGCCTCCTGCGGCCGAAGACGCTCATCTGGCCGACGCGCACGTGCAGCCGCAGCCACTCCGGGAGGTCGCCGATGGCGAGGTCGGGCAGCCGGGCGGGGTGGGTGGCGAAGGTCCAGGCCTGCATCTCGCCGTCGTCGTCCAGCTGCGCGGCGACGGCGGCCATCCGCTCCACCACGCCCGCCACGGTGCCGCGGGCGTAGAGGGTGCTCATCGAGCCGGAGGCGTCGAGGACGAGGACGACGCGGGCGGTGACGTCGGTCGCGCCGGCCTTGCGGAGGCTGACGGCCACCTGCTCCTTGCGCAGGGACAGCCGCTCGCGCATCTCCGGCGGGAGCCACTCCTCGCCCTTGACGAGGCGCACGACGGGCTCGGCGGGCGCGGGGGCGGGAACCGGGGCGGGAGCGGCCGGGGGCCAGGCCGGAGCCGGCGCCTGCGGGGAATACCGTGCGGGCTCGGGGGCCTGAGGGGCCGTCGGGGCCTGAAGGGGCGCCGGTGCCTGAGGGGCCGTCGGGCGCTGCGGGGGTGCCGGGGCCGGTGAGGCCGGCGGGGTGTCGTCCACCGTGATGCCGTAGTCCGTCGCCAGTCCCGCGAGTCCGCTCGCGTACCCCTGGCCGACGGCCCGGAACTTCCAACCGCCGGCCCGCCGGTAGAGCTCCCCGCCCACCAGGGCGGTCTCCGGCCCGGCCTCGATCGGGAAGTGGGCCACCTCGGCCCCCGACACCGCGTCGAGCAGCCGCAGGTGGAGCCCGGGGACGTGGCCGAAAGTGCCGCCGTCGGCGGAGGCGCAGAGCAGCACCCGTGCGACGTCCGGCTCCAAGGCGGACAGGTCGACCTCCAGGGCGTCGGCTCCCGGCCGCTTGCCCGCGTGGCGCACGGCGCCGGAGGCGTGCCGCGGCTGGTTGTAGAAGACGAAGTCACCGTCGGAGCGGACCCGTCCGCCGCCGGTCAGCAGCAGCGCGGACGCGTCCACGTCGGGTACGCCCGGCCCGGCGGACCAGCCGAGCACGGCTCTGACGGAGGCTGCCGCGACCGGCAGGTTGGCGCCCTTGCTCATTGTCGTCACGCCGCACAGTCTGCCCGGTGGCGCCGTCCGCGGGCAGCCGGACGCGGACGGTCGGCCCGGGCCGCCGGACCTGAGGTCCGGCGGCCCGGGCGTGCGCCGGGCAGGTGCTCAGCCGCGGAACTCCGGCGTGCGGACGGACGAGGCCCCGGACAGGGCGCGGGTGACCTCCTCGGCTCCCGCGCGCAGCCCGTAGACCGGGGTGGCGGGCTGCTGGCGCCAGGAGTCGTCGATGCCGCCCGCGTCGACGGTGTCGAAGCCGAGCTCGTCGATCAGCGCGCGGACGGCCTTCTTCGCCTCCTCGTGGTCACCGGCGACGGGCAGGGCCATGCGCTCCGGGTCGCCCGCGGGGCGGGGCCGCTCCAGGATGTCGATCGCGTAGGTGCCGTTGAAGGCCTTGATCACCGGGTGGCCCAGCTGGCGTTCGGTCCAGCGGCTCTCGGTGAGGCCCTCGTCCTCGACGGCGGCGATGCGGCCGTCGCGCTCGCGCGGGTAGTAGTTGTTGGTGTCGATGACGGCGAAGCCCTCCGCGGCCTCCGCGAGGAGGCCGGCGGGCAGGTCGGGCACGTTCTTGAAGGGGACGGTGACCACGACGATCTCGGCGCCGCGGGCCGCCTCGGCCACGGTGACCGGGGTGGCCCCGGTCTCCTCGGCGAGGCCGGCCAGGGTCTCGGGGCCGCGGGAGTTGGCGACGCGTACCTCGTGTCCGAGGGCGGTGAGCCGGCGGGTGAGGTTGCCGCCGATGTTGCCGGCGCCGATGATGCCGATCTTCATGAGCTCTCCAGTGCGTACGGAGTCGGATATCGCGTCCCTGGCAACCTCCGGCCCGTCCACCGCATTCCGCCGTCGCCCGGTCCCGGGGGCACAGATCGCCCGTACGAGCGAAATCTCGCCATTTCCCGGACAAGGAGAACCCGTTGGCGTTGTTTCCGCGTCTTCAGGGGCAGCCGGGGACCGTACCGGCAGCAGCACGTGATCAGGGGAAAGGTACCGACCGATGCTCCAGTTCCCGACCAAGCGCACCACGTCCGTCGCCCTCGCCGCCACCGCGGGTGCGGCCGCCCTCTCCTTCGCCCTCGTCTCCGGCACCTCGGCCACGGCCGCCGCGCCGCCGTCCGTCTCCGGCAGCCCGGAAGGGGCGTTCACCCGGATCGCCGACTTCTACGGCTCCTACATCGACGCGGTCTACGACGGCGACGGCCGGACCGCGGACCAGCTGCGCGCCTTCTACCTCTCCGAGCCCCTCCAGCGGGAGCTGAGGCAGTGGGAGGAGGCCAACCACGCGAACGGGGTGCTGCGCGCGCAGAACGTGCCGCTGAAGTGGAAGGTGACCTCGATCGACAGCGGGATGGGCAAGACCAACGCCGCCGTCACCCTCACGTGGAGCGGCAACACCACGACCACGGTCCACGTCCAGGCCGACCTGGCGACCCGGAAGATCACCTCGATCCGGGACTGATCCCGCTCCCGCCCAGGAACCGGTGGGCCCGCCGGAGC
>NZ_JBHVUQ010000125.1:0-22544 GCF_042884105.1 Streptomyces sp. NPDC058157 | reverse complement strand
GTACCCGGACGCCCACGGCACCCCGGCCGCGGGCCGGATCCCGGACCCCGGCCACACCCTCGACCTCGGTCTAGTCCCCGCCTCCCCCGAGGGGCTCGCGGCCCCGGCCGCCGAGCGCGGGCCGGTGTGGGCCCGTGAGGAGGGGGCCGCCGCCGACGGGACGCGGCCGGAGCCCCTCCCGCGCCGGATCCCCGCCGCGCGCGCGGACCGCGACGACCGGCCGGCGCTGCCCCGGCGCCGGGCCCAGACGCACCTCGCCCCCCAGCTGCGCGAGGCCCCCGCCCCCCGCCGCACGGACGGGGACGCCGAGCAGCCCGTGCACGACCCCGGCCTGATGGCGGCCTTCCAGCGGGGCTTCGGCCTCGCCCAGTCGCCCGAGCAGCAGACATGACCCCCCGCGTGAACACCCGCACGAACCCCAGCAAGGAGCACACCCCCATGGCCGGCGAAGTGGCGACGCAGACACCGACGAAGACCCAGGCGGAGACGGAGACCGGCAGCCTCTCGGACCTCGACTGGCTGCTCGGCGGACTGGTCCAGCGCGTCCCCTACACGCGCGCCGCGGTGCTGCTGACCAACGACGGGCTCGTCACCTGCGTGCACGGCCTGGACTCCGACAGCGCCGACCACATGGCCGCCCTGGCGTCCGGCCTGTACTCCCTCGGCCGCAGCGCCGGCGCCCGGTTCGGCGACGGCGCCGAGGTCCGCCAGGTCGTCGTCGAACTCGACACCGCCCTCGTCTTCGTCTCCGCGGCCGGCTCCGGCACCTGTCTGGCCGTCCTCGCGGACCGGGAGGCCGACGCCGGCGTGCTCGGCTACGAGATGGCCATGCTGGTCAAGAGCGTCCGGCCCTACCTCGCGGCCCCGCCGCGCCGCCCCGTCGCCGACGCCGAAGCCGGACGATGAGGGTCTGGGCCAGGGGGGCACGGGGACCCGGGGCCGGGGGGCCGCGCGACACGCCCTGGCTGGACGACTCGGCCGGCCGGGTGATGCGCCCGTACACGGCCAGCGGCGGCCGCACCCGGCCCGCCGTCGCCCTCGACCTGCTGTCGCTGGTGTGCGCCACCGGGGTCCGGCCGCGCGTCCCGCTCGGGGCCGAGCACGTCCTCGCCCTGCGCTGCTGCGCCGCCGCGCCGGCGGTGACCGTCGCCGAGGTCGCCGGCCACCTGCGGCTGCCGGCGGTGGTGGTCAAGGTGCTGCTGTCCGACCTGGTGGAGTACGGGGCCGTGCGGGCGCAGGCGCCGAGGTTCCCGGGCGGCGGCGGGTCCTTGGCCGCCGACGACCACACCCTGCTGAGGGCGGTGCTCGATGGCCTGCGCCGGCGGCTCTGAGGCCCCGGCCCTGCCCGCGACCCTGAAGATCCTGGTCGCGGGCGGGTTCGGGGCGGGGAAGACCACCTTCGTGGGCGCGGTCAGCGAGATCGAGCCGCTGTGCACGGAGGAACTGCTGAGCGGGATCGGCGGGGCCGCCGACCCGCTCGACGGGGTGGAGGCCAAGACGGCGACCACGGTCGCCCTGGACTTCGGCCGGCTCACCCTCGACGACCGGCACGTCCTCTACCTGTTCGGCACGCCCGGCCAGCAGCGCTTCTGGTTCCTGTGGGAGGAGCTCTGCGCGGGCGCGCTCGGCGCCGTCGTCCTCGCCGACACCCGCCGCCTCGCCGATTGCTTCCCCGCCGTGGACTTCTTCGAACGGCGCGGCATCGGCTTCGTCGTCGCCGTCAACGAGTTCGACGGGAGCCACCGCTACACGGCCGAGGAGGTCCGCGAGGCGGTGGGACTGTGCCCGGAGGTTCCCGTCGTCCGCTGCGACGCGCGCCTCACGGGCTCCGGGACCGGGACGCTGGCCGCCCTCGTCCACCACCTGCTGACCACGGCCCGGCGCCCCGCCGGGCCCGGTCCGACGGTCCAGCACGCCTACGCACACCACTCCGCATCGGGGGAACCGCCATGAACCGCTACGCATCGACCGGACATCTGCTGCTCACCCCCGTGGACCGGGAGGCGCCCGCACGGGTGGTCCGGCTGCGCGAGATGAACCTGGGGGAGCGGGTCGACGCCGAACTCGACGCCTTCGCTCGCCGGGTCGCGCAGACCCTGGACGCCCCGTACGCGGGGGTCAACTTCGTCGGCGAGGACCGCCAGTTCTTCGCCGGGCTGCACCACGGCGCGGACGCGGCGGCGAGCGGCTACCCGGCGCGGGTGCTGCCGCGCGACCACGGCTACTGCCCGCACGTGGTGGTGCGGCGGCGGGCCCTGGTCCTGGAGGACGTACGGGACTTCGCGCGCTTCGCGGGCAACGCCGTCGTCGACGAGAGCGGGATCCGCTCCTACCTGGGGGCGCCGCTCACCGACCGGCGGGGCATCGTCCTCGGCACGGTGTGCGCGGTGGACGTCGTGCCCCGGCGGTGGGGGCTGGCGGGTCTGACGACGGTCAAGGCCCTCGCCGCCGAGCTCGCCGAGCGGCTCCAGGAACGCGGGGAGCGCCCCGCCTGAGGCACCCCGCACGGGGCCGCCCCGGCCGGTCAGCGCAGGAAGGCCGTGATCCGCTGCCGCAGCGAGCCGGCGTCCAGCCCGTGGGCGGCGGTGTGCTCCTCGATCGTCCCGAACCGGCGCAGCTCCGCGCGGCCCACCCCCAGGGGCAGCACCCGGTGCGGGACGTCGAGCAGCGCCCGCCCGGCGGCAGCGGCCGAGGTGCCGGCGAGGTACGGCTCCACCAGGACCACGTCCGCCGAGGCCCGGTCCACGGCGGCGCGCAGGGCCGCGTCGTCGAAGGGGCGCACGGTGGCCGCGTACAGCACGGTGACGTCGAGGCCCTCGGTCGCCGCGAGGACGCCGTCCAGCATCGGGCCGACGGCGAGCACCACGCCCGCGCGCCCCTCCCGAACGGTCCGCACCCGCAGCCCGCCGGCCTCCGGGTGCGGGGCGGCGTTCGACATCTGGGAGAGCCGGACGTAGACCCGGTCGTCCCCGGCGGCGTACGCGTGGCGCAGCAGGGCCTCCGCCTCGTCGGGGTGACCGGGCACGTGCACGGTCCAGCCGTCGAGGGTGTCCAGCAGGGCCACGTCACCGGGGGCCATGTGGGTGTAGCCGCCGGCCGGCCAGTCGTAGCTGGCGCTGGAGCTGACCAGGACCCCGCCCGTGTCCTGGTGCCCGAAGTCCAGCTTGACCTGCTCGAACGGCCGCTCCACCAGGAAGCTGGCGAAGGTGTGGAGCACCGGCCGCAGCCCGGTGAGGGCCAGTCCGCCGCCCACGCCGACGAGCAGCTGCTCCCGGATCCCGACGTTGATCACCCGGTCCGGGTGGCGCCGCTGGGCGGGCCGGAACCCGTCCATGGTGATCTCGGCGAGCACGAGGGCCAGCCGCGGGTCCTCGTCGAGCAGTCGCGACGTGACCGAGATGAACCGCTCCCGCATGGTGTCCATGACGTATCCCCCTCAGAACTTCTTCTCGACGCGGGCGACGACGGCGTGCGGCCGGCCCGGGTGCGGTGCGGTGAACGCGGCGTGCAGGGCCGCGTGGTCGCGACCGTCGACGGTGGCGGTGCTCCAGCCCGCGGCTTCGAAGCGGGAGGCGATCCCGCCGCGCCAGCCGTGGGTGGCGGAGTCGTTGTCGACGACCACGGTGTGCAGGGCTTCCAGCCCGGCCGAGCCGGCGTAGGCGACGGCCTCGTGGTTGCTGCCCTCGTCGAGCTCGGCGTCCCCGATCAGCACCCACACGGCGGGGTCGTGGAGCCCCTGGGCCCGCAGGCCCAGCGCGCTGCCGACGGCGAGCGGCAGACCGTGCCCGAGGGAGCCGCTGGCGATCTCCACCCCGGGGACCAGGACGCGGTCGGGGTGGTGGCCGAGGGGGGAGTCGAAGGTGCCGAAGCCGGGCAGCCAGTCCACGGGGAAGAAGCCCTTGGCGGCGAGCACGGCGTAGTAGGCCATGGGCCCGTGCCCCTTGGACAGCAGGAACCGGTCCCGGCCCGGCTCGTCCGCGCTCCCGGGACCGACCCGCAGCACCCGGTCGTACAGCACCCACAGCACGTCGAGGGTGGAGGTGGCGGCGGGCCCGTGCTTCTCGTCCCCGGTCATGAGGGCCATCAGGCGGCCCAGGTCCTCGTAGCGGAGGCCGGGCTCCGCGGTTGCGTGTGTCATACAGCAACCATGTGACCTCAAGCGGACTTGAGGTCAAGAGCGAAAGGTGCGCGCGACCACCAGCGGAAGTGCGGTATGGTTCTCATGCCGGTCGAGCCGGGGGAAACCCCAGGTCAGCGGCACCGGGACGTGGCGCAGCTTGGTAGCGCACTTGACTGGGGGTCAAGGGGTCGCAGGTTCAAATCCTGTCGTCCCGACTCGAGAGAGTCGCAGCTCAGAGGTCGTATCGGAGACATCCGACGCGACCTCTGAGTCGTTTCCGGGCCCCGGGCCCGGTACCGGGCGGTGTCAGACGCCGGCGGCGACGGCGGTTCCGAGTGCGAGCAGGACCAGGCCGGTGACCACGCGCAGCCCGCGCTGCACGGCCGGCCGGGTCATCAGGGCCCGGCCGCGGCTGACGCCCCAGGTGAACAGCAGGTACCAGCAGGCGTTCACGAACGCCCACACGGCGCCCAGCAGTGCGATCGAGGCGAAGGCCGGCCCGTGCGCGGTGACGAACTGCGGCAGCACCGAGACCGCGAACACGCCCGCCTTCGGGTTGCCCAGGTTCGTCGCGAGCCCCGTCCCGAAGGCGCCCCAGCCCCCTCCGCGCGGACCGTCCCGGCCGGGCGGCGTCGGGCCGCCGCGCTGCGCGCGGAGCGTGTTGACCCCGAGGACGACGAGCACCAGGCCGCCGGCGACGCGGACGACGGTGTAGACGCCGGGATTGGTCAGCAGCAGCGTGGACAGGCCCGCGGCCGCCGACAGGGACCAGACGAGCAGCCCCACCGCGTTGCCCACGATGGTGGCCCGCGCGGCGCCCAGCCCGCCCTCCAGGGTCTGCCTCATCATCATCGCCTGCCCGGCGCCGGGGAGCATCGCCAGGAGCCAGGTGGTCAGGACGAACAGCGGCAGTTGGGTGGGCATCACGTCAGCCCGTCGCCGGCGGCGGCGGGGAGCCCGCCGGACCGCGGGCGCCCGGGGCGGGCGGGTAAGTTCTCGTCCTCGATGCCGGTCATGGAAGGCCCTTTCGGTCGATGGAGTCCGGAAAGCCACTCGGAGGTTAGGGGGCGGCGGCCGCAGAACCGTCGGAGTACGCCTCGTGCGAGCCGTTCCGCGACCGGAGGTCCGTTCTCCCTTCAGGGATCCTCCGGTTTTCGGCGAGGATTTCCCCCGTGAATGCGTTCCCTTTCCTCCGGGCGCGGCGCCGCCCGCGGAGCCGGGTCCGCCCGTTCTCGCACGTGAACGGCCTGCGGTGGGGAATCCCATACCGCCGTCGAGACCATACAAGGTCCGCCGGAATTCGCAAGGAGGCAGCTTGGCCGATTGCGGAAGCAGTGAAAGTGCCTCGCCCGGTGCCGCCCCGGAACTTCGGCCCCGGGTAGCTTGAGAACCCCTGAGCGACTTTCCTCTGGTTAGGGAGTTCCACCATGACCGGCGTATTACGAGAGACCGCCCGAAGCAGCGCCGCAGCCGCGGCCGAGATCCTTGACTGCACACTTCGGGACGGCAGTTATTCCGTGGACTTCAGGTTCACGGAGGAAACCATCAGGGCCGTCCTCGCCGGCCTGGAGGACGCCGGACTGGGGCTGATCGAACTGGGCCACGGCCTGGGCCTCAACGCCGGCGAGGCGCTCTCCCGGCCGAGCCTCGTCGGCGACGACCGGTGTTTCGCCGTCGCGTCCGAGACGCTGCGCCGGGCGGCCTGGGGGATGTTCTGCATTCCCGGTCTCGCCGAGCCGGACCACCTCGTCCGCGCCGCCGACGCCGGAATGGGATTCGTGCGCATCGGCGTCGACATCACCGACGTGTCCCCGGCCGGGCACTTCGCCGAGCTGGCGAAGGAACTGGGCCTGCGCACCTTCGTGAACCTGATGAAGACCAACGTCCTCGACGAGGAGGGGGTCGTGGCGGCGGTCCGGCGGTGCGCCGGGTTCGGGGCCGACGGCGTCTACCTGGTCGACTCCGTCGGCGGGTTCCTGCCGCACGAGGTCGAGGAGCTGTTCCACCGGGTCGGCGCCGAGGTCGCCGTCCCGCTGGGCTTCCACGGCCACGACAACCTCGGTCTCGCCAACGCCAACGCGCTCGCCGCCGCGGCGGGCGGGGCGCGCTTCGTGGACGCCACCCTCGACGGCATCGGGCGCGGTGCGGGCAACACCGTGACCGAGGCCTTCGCCGCGATCCTGACCCGGCACCGGGCCGGAGCCGGCTACGACTACCGGGCGCTGGCCCAGCTCAGCGAGAGCGTCGTGCGCCCGCTCCCGCGACTGCACGACGACCGGACCTTCCAGGTGCTCGGCGGGCTGACGCAGACCCACTCCAGCTTCTTCCCGCTGATCACGCGCTGCGCCGAGGCCGCCGACGTGGACGTCTTCGAGCTGATGACCGCCGTCGCGGAGGTCGAGCGCGTCCGTCCGACGGAGCAGCTCGTCAAGGAGCTGGCCGTCGCCCTGCGGCCCTGACCCGGCGGGCCGGCCGCCGCGCGGCGGCGTTCCGGGGCGGCCGGCCGCGCGGGTCCGCATGACATGCCTCACACGAAATGTCCGCACCGTGCCGCCCGGAGTGGAGGGTTCGCGCCACTGTGGCGGTAAACGCCGGGACCGATACCGGGATCATGCGACTATTCGCGGCATTCCCTTCCGGCCGGGGCGGGGGCACGAGGCACTTGCCGGACGCCGAAAGTGCCGCCGTGCCTCCAACCGGAACGCACGGCTTGATCGCTTGAGGTTCCGTGGTCCAACCGACTCCAGTTAGGGTCGGCCCAGTCGGGTACGCCGACTGATCCGCCGATATGTACCGATCCGGCTCACGGGGGCCAGGGGAATTCCCTACAGGGAATGGCTGCCGGCTGCGTACGGAACCGTCACTCCCCTCGTGTGGCGGCGTGCGCGCGTATTCATATCTGGAGTAATCGAAGATGATGAACTGGGCGAATGTCGAGGACTTCGGGGTCCAGCTCCAGCGCTATCGGAAGCGGGCCCAGCTGAGCCAGAAGACCCTGGCCGACCTTTCCACGGTCAGCGTGCGCGCGGTCCGCAACCTGGAACTCGGGCGGGTGGCCGCCCCGCGCCGGGAGACCGTACGGCTCCTCGCGGACGCGCTGCTGCTGAGCACCGAGGAACGGCTCTCCTTCGAGCTGTCGGCCGGCGGCGAGGTCGACGAGGTGCTCTTCGAGGCCCTCGGGCTGCCGATCAGCGTCCTGGCCCGTCCGCTCGTCGGACGCACCCGCGAACTCGATTCGCTCACCCGCCAGTTGCTGGACGAGAAGCAGCGCATCACGGTCCTGTCCGGCTTCCCGGGCGTCGGCAAGACGCATCTGGCGGCCGCCGCGGCGGGTTCCGTCGAGGCGGCCTCCGCGACGGCGGTCCTCTGGGTCCGGCTGCAGGAGGACTTCGACCGGGGCCCGCTGCAGGCCGCCACCGCGGACCTGCTCGTCGGCGAGGGCGCGGGCGTCGCCAGGCTCGCCCGGCAGATCGGCGACCGCGCCGCGCTGCTCGTCCTCGACGGCAACGACCACGGCCAGGTCCGCCGCGAGACCGTGTGGGCCCTCCTGCGCGCGTGCCCCCGGCTCGGCGTCCTGGAGACCGCCCGCGTCCCCCACGGGGTCTCGGACCACCACCGGTTCCTGCTGTCCCCCCTCCCCACCGGGCCCGCGGGAGCGGCGCAGGTCCCGCCCGCCCCCGCACCGGCCCTGGGCTTCCTGCTGCGGCGCCTGGCCGACCTGCGGCCCGGCTTCCAGCCGGGCGAAGGCGAACTGCGGGCGCTCGCGGAGATCTGCACCCGGCTGGACGGCCTGCCCAGCGCCCTCGAGTCCGCCGCCTCCTGGGCCACCGTGATCTCCACCGACGAACTGCTGGCCATGGCCCGGGAGGAGCCGGAGGCCCTCGCCGGCCACCCCGCGATGCGGACCGACCCCGTGGCGGCCGCGCAGGACGTGCTCGCCCAGCAGACCCCCGCCATCCAGGAGCTGGCGCTGCGGCTCGCGGGCCGGTCCGAGGGCTGGACCGTCGGCCAGGTCGTCCGGCAGTCGGGGCTCCCCAGGGCGCAGGCCGCCCTCGCCCTCCAGTCGCTGCTGCACGCCGGCCTGATCGTCGAGGTCCCCTCCACGCCGGGCGGACCCGTCCGCTTCACCCTCCTCAACCTCGTCCGGGCCGCGATGCGGGGCCGCACCCCGCTCGCCCCCAGGCTCGCGCTGCGCGCCTGCTGACCTTCCTCGCCCCAGCCCTTCCTGCGTTCCTCCCCGTATTTCTTCCTGTGTTCCTCGAAACGGAGTACCCATGCGCCTTTGCACCCTCACCCTGGACGGCCGGGAGGACGTCGGCATCGCGGTCGACGGCGGGATCGTCCGGCTCGGCGTGCTGGCCGAGCTGACCGGGACCGCACTCGGTCCGACCCTCTTCGACGTCGTCGTGGGCGACCAGCTGGAGAGCATCCGGGAGGCGCTGGCCGACCCGGAGGCCAGGGCCAAGGCCCTGCACTCCGGCGAGGCGTCCTTCGGGCCGATCTACCGCCACCCGCCCAAGCTGTGGGGGGTCGGGCTGAACTTCCGGGGGCACGCAGCCGACCTCGACGTCGAGCAGCCCGTCGGCACCCCGGGCTCGTACCTGCGCCCGAGCAGCTGCGTCATCGGCGACGGCGACGAGATCGTCCTGCCGGTCCAGTCCGACCGCGTCACGGCGGAGGCGGAGCTCGGCGTGGTGATCGGCCGGACCTGCCGGGACGTCGCGCCCGAGGACGCGGCCTCGGTCGTCTTCGGCTACACGACCATCCTGGACATGACCGCCGAGGACGCGATCCGCGTCAACCCGCGCTACATCCCCTGGTCCAAGGCGTTCGACACGTTCTGCAGCCTCGGCCCGTGGGTCGTGACCCCCGACGAGGTCGCGGACCTCTCCTCGATCCGCATCACCACCGTGGTGAACGGCGAGACCATCGCCACCAACCAGGTCTCCGCCATGATGCGCGACCCCCACTGGCAGATCGCCCACTTCTCGGGCGGCATGACCCTCGACGCGGGATCCGTCCTGTCCACGGGTACGCCCGGGGCCGGTGTCATCCGGGACGGTGACGTCGTCGAGGCCGTGGTCGAGGGGATCGGCACCCTCCGCAACACCGTGCGCCGCGCCGCCCACTAGCCCGGCGGTCGGGCCCGTACCTGAACGCACGGCCACTCCGATAACATGTTCGGCCTCACAACGATCACGTCGAAACATGAACATCGGCTGAAAAATTGATATCTGCGGTATCGCGAGTGTTCTCCGGAAATGACGGCGGAACGGAGCCTCCCCTGTGGCGCCGGCCCCGGGTGGTGCTGTGGGCTGCCGTGAGCCTGATCGGCCTGGGATTCCTCGTCGCCCTGGAGATCGTCTCGCGCCAATACGGCACCCCGGGTCCGATCACCACCCAGGCCCGCGAGGTGATCTTCCCACCCAAGTCGGGGACGGTGCTGTACGCCGCCATGACCCTGATGCTCGTGGTGCTCGGCTGGCGCCAGCGGTTCATCGCCGTCGGCGCCGCCGTCGGCATCGACCTGGTGTTCTGGCTCGTGCGCTCGGTGGCCGGCGTTCCGACGATGTTCGGCAACGGCGCGCTGATCGTGACCCTGGCCTGCGCCGTCATCGCCGTCACGCGGCGCACCGGCCGGGAGCGCACCCTGCTGCTGAAGGGCGTCGGACTGGCCCTGCTGCTCGTGGCCGGCCGCAAGACCGGTTACACCTGGCTGGACATCACCGCGCAGACCCGCCCGATGGTGCTCGACCAGTACGTGGCGACCGCCGACCACGCGCTCGGCAACCCCTCGTGGGTGGCCGGCCGGATCGTGGAGGCCACCGGCGCCGTCGGCGCCCACGTCCTGGAATGGGTCTACATCCAGCTCGCGGTCGGCGCGGTCCTCGTCGCCCTCTACCAGCTGCGCGGGGTGGCGGCCGAGCGCCGCTTCCCGAAGCACCACCTGGTGCGCACGTTCCTGGTGGTCGGACTGCTCGGGCCGGGCATCTACATGATCTTCCCGGTGGTCGGCCCGATCTTCGCCTACGGCGCCGACGGCGGCCACTGGGCCCTGGCCGACCTCTGGCCGAACACGCCGCCGCCGCTCGGCACGCCGCAGGCGATGGTCTTCGACGGGGTCACGCCGCGCAACTGCATGCCGAGCCTGCACACGGCGTGGGCCACCGCGATCTTCATCCACTCGCGGAAGGGCCCGCGGGCCCTGCGGTTCCTCGGCGCCTTCTGGCTGGTCGCCACCCTCGGCGCCACGCTCGGATTCGGCTACCACTACGGCGCCGACATCCTCGCCGGCGTGGTCTTCACGCTCACGATCGAAATCGCCCTGCGCGCCGTCGACCGGGGCCGGGACCGGCGCGGGCTCCTGCTGGCCGGCTACGGCACGGCCGTGTTCACCGCGCTGCTGCTCTCCTACCGCTTCCTGTCGCAGGAGCTGGCCGCGCTGCCGTGGCTGTGCGGGCCGCTGCTCGTCCTGGCGGCCGGCTCGGTGGTGTACGGCTACGTGCGGACCACGCGGCTGTGGGAGCGCGAGGCCCCGTCGGGGGCCGTGCCGCGGCCCCGGCGCGAGCCTCAGCCCGAGCTGGTCTGAGCGGCCCGCCCGTCCTCGGTGTCCTCCGGCGGCGGGTCGTCCGTCAGCAGGCCCGTCCGCAGGGTGGCGAGGGTGCGGGTGAGCAGCCGGGACACGTGCATCTGCGAGATGCCGAGCCGCTCGCCGATCTGCGACTGGGTGAGCTCCTGGCCGAAGCGCAGGGACAGGATCTCCCGGTCCCGTTCGGACAGCTCCGCCAGCAGCGGCTTGAGGGACTCCAGGCACTCGATGCGCTCGTAGACCGGCTCCTCCTCGCCCAGCGGGCGCTGGGCCGTCCCCGAGTCGGGGTCCTCCTGGGCCGGCGCGTCGAGCGAGCGCGAGGCGTACACCTGGGCGGCCTGGCGGCCCTCGGCCAGCTCGGCCTCCGTCAGCCCGAGCCGCTCGGCCAGTTCGGCGTCAGTGGCGCTGCGGCCCAGGTCCTGCTCCAGCTCGTCGGAGGCCTTGGCCAGGTTCAGCCGGAGCTCCTGGAGCCGGCGGGGGACCTTCACGGCCCAGCTCGTGTCGCGGAAGAAGCGCTTGATCTCGCCGGTGACGGTGGGCAGTGCGAAGGTGGTGAACTCCACCCCGCGGTGGACGTCGTACCGGTTGATGGCCTTGATCAGACCGATCGTGCCGACCTGGACGATGTCCTCGAAGGGCTCGCTGCGGCCGCGGAAGCGGCGGGCGGCGTACTTGACCAGGCTCAGGTTCAGCTCGACCAGGGTGTTGCGCACGTACGCGTACTCGGCGGTGCCCTCCTCCAGGTCGTCCAGCCGGCGGAACAGGGACCGCGAGAGGGTCCGGGCGTCGGCGGTGCTCGCCTTGAGCGGCTCCGCGAGGAGCTCCGCCACCGGCTCCTCCAGCGGTGTCGCCGGACGGTCCTGAGGCGGGGTGGTAGGGCAGGCGGCCCGCGGGGTTCCGCGGGCGGGGCGGGTGCCGGTCTGCTGGATTCGGGTCATGGAACGGACCTCCGACCCATGTCGGGTTTCAGGTGTTTCATACCCGTTCCTCAGGAAATGACCCTTCCTCGTGTCGGCCGGCCTCAGGTGACCCGCACCACCACCAGGCTGGTGTCGTCCTCGGTGTCCCCGAGGACCGCCGCCATCAGCCGGTCCGCGAGCTCCTCCGCCGGGCCCGGACGCAGCCCCTCCACCGCCCGCCGCAGGGCCTCCAGGCTCTCGTCCAGCCCCACGTGCCGGCGTTCGATGAACCCGTCCGTGTAGAGCAGCAGGGTGTCACCGGAGCGCAGCTCCGTGTACGACTCCGCGTACCCCGCCTCCGGCAGCGCGCCCAGCAGGATGTTGTACGCCCCGTCCAGGAAACTGGCCCGCCCGCCCCGCAGCAGCAGCAACGGCGGGTGGCCGGCCCCCGACCAGCACAGGGACCGGTCGGCGGGGTCGAACAGGGCGCACACCGCCGTCGCCGTGGGCTGCCCCGGCGTGCGCATGGCCACCTCGTTGAGCCACCCCATCAGCCGGCCCGGGGTGTTCCCCGTGAAGGCCAGACCGTGCAGCGCCCCCCGCAGGGCGATCATGGCGGTGGCGGAGCCGATGCCGTGCCCGGCGATGTCCCCCACCGTGACCAGCACCTTCCCGTCGGGCAGCGACTGCACGTCGTACCAGTCACCGCCCACCCGGTACTCCACGGCGGCCGGCCGGTAGCGCGCCGCCACCCGCAGCCCCGGCGGGGTCTCCAGGGCCGGTGCCTCCGGGACGATGGCGTGCTGGAGCCCCAGCACCAGGTGGTCGCGCAGCTCCGCCTCGGTCCGCGCCGCCGACAGCTGGTCGTACGTGGCGGTCAGCGCGACCTCCGTGTGGTGCTGCGCCGACACGTCGTGGAACACCCCGACGATCCCGGTCAGCGCACTCCCCGTCAGCACCGGCTCGGCCGCCACCCGCACCCGGCGCACCCCGCCCCCGGGCCGCACCACCCGCACCAGGACCTGCCCGCCCTCGTGCCGGTCGGTCAACGAGGCCAGCAGACCGTCCAGCCGCACCGTGTCCTCCGGGTGCAGCCGCGCCCCCAGGGACCGCAACGGCACCGCCGGGTCCTCCGGATGCAGCCCGAAGACCGGGTAGGCGTGCGCGCTCCACACCGTCGTACCGGCCACCAGGTCCTCCTCGAACACCGCCAGCTGGTCCAGCCGCGCCAGCGCCCGGGTCACCGGCGGCCCGCGCCGGTCGTCGGCGTGCCACATCACCGCGGTGCGCCCGTCGCCCAGCGGCAGCACCCGCACCTCGGCCATCGTGTGCTCGGCCGCCGCCCCGGCCCTGCGGGGCCCGGCGCCCGACGGGACGGCCGGCAGGGCGGGGGCGTACTGCGGGGCACCGGTGGCGTTCGCCCGCGCGAGCAGCCCGACCAGCTCCTCGTAGACGGAGGGGAACAGCTGGGCGACCGGCCGCCCGGCGGGCGCCGGGAGCGGGCCGAGGGCGCGCACGGCGGCCGGGTTGAGGTAGTCCACCGTGTGGGCCCGTCCGAAGCCGCCCGCCTCCCGGTCCTCTGTCGGAACCGACACGCTGACGACCATGGCGGGCAGCACCAGGTCGGCCAGGACGGCGGTGAGCCGGGACGCCGGGGCCGCACCGTGGTCCCCGTGGTCCAGCACCTGCCCGGCCGGACGGCACAGGGCCGCGACCGTGGCGCGCACCCCGCTGTCCAGGGTCCGGGTGACCGGCCAGACGACCAGCGCGAGCCCCACGCTCTGCCCGCCCCGCTCCAGCGGGACCAGCCCCCGGGCCGCCTCGGCGCGCGGACCGGGCAGCCGGCCCTCGGCCCCCGGCCCGTCGGGGAACCACGCCGGCACGCCCACCGTGAGCGCGCGGTGCAGCGGACCGTCGGTCTCGGGGGGCACCCACCGCCAGTGCGCCGCCTCCAGCGGGGTCGCCCCGGCCTGCCCGGTCAGCTCCAGACAGTCGGTCTCCGTACGCCGCCACAGGTAGACGGACTCGACGCCCAGCCGCCGCAGACCGCTCTCCAGCAGGGCCGACGCCGCCGCCCCGGCCGTGTCGGAGGCCAGCACCGCGGTGGTTCCCCGGCGGATCCGGCGGGCCTCGGCCGTCGGCACCGGGTCCCCGGCCGGCCCCGTCGCGCGCTCGACGTCCGGGCCGGCGGCCGCGTTGACGATGTCCGCCGCGAGGTCGGTCGCGCTCAGCCCCGTCGACACGGCCAGCCTGAGCAGGTGGTCGGCCGCTTCGGCGGGGGGGAGTGCCAGTTGGGCCATCAGCACCCCGCAGGCCAGGTCCAGGAGACTGCGCCGGGCCCGGTCGGCGTGCAGGGCGGCGACTTCGGCCGTCAGGTCCGCGACGGCCGAGGAGAGTCCGCTCTCGGGCTGGGCCATGACGGCTCCTCAGCGGGGGGTCAGCCAGGTGCGCAGGGCGGTGAGCAGCCGGTCGGGGGCCACCGGTTTGACCACGTAGTCGGAGGCGCCGGCCGCCAGGGCCTCGGCGCGGTCGCCCGGCATCGCCTTCGCGGTCACCACCACCACCGGCAGCTCCGCCAGCCGGGGCATGGCCCGGATGGCCCGGGTGGTCGCGTAGCCGTCCAGGCCGGCCATCATCAGGTCCATCACCACCAGGTCGACCTCCGGGTGCGCGGCCAGCAGCCGGATGCCGGCCTCGCCGTTGTCGGCCGTCAGCACCTGCATGCCCGCCGACTTGAGCACCTCGGTGAGCGCGAAGACGTTGCGGCTGTCGTCGTCGACCAGGAGCACCGTCCGGTCCCGCAGGCCCTCGTCGTCCACCTGCGCGGCGAACCTGAGGGCGGGAGCGGAGCCGTCCCGCTCCTCCGCTTCCTCCCCTTCCTCCCCGGCGCCGGCGGGCGCCGGCCGGACCTGCGCCCGGCCGTCGTGCTCCGGCAGGTAGAGGGTGAAGCAGCTGCCCTGGCCCATCGTGCTCTCGGCGGTGATGGTCCCGCCCAGCAGCTTGGAGACCTCACGGCTGATGGACAGCCCCAGGCCGGTGCCGCCGTACGCCCGGTCGGCGCCGCTGTCGCCCTGCTGGAAGGCGTCGAAGACGGACTCGAGCTGTTCGGCGGGGATCCCGATGCCGGTGTCGATGACCCGGAACGCGAGGACCGGTCCCGCCCCGCGCAGCGGATCGGGCACCTCCTGCGGGCCGGCCGGCTGGACGCGCAGGGAGACCCCGCCGGTCCGGGTGAACTTCAGGGCGTTGGAGACCAGGTTCCGCAGCACCTGCCGCAGCCGCGCCTCGTCGGTGACCAGGCCCTCGCCCGCCGACGGGGCCCCGCTCACGGTGAACTCCAGGCCCCGCTCGTCCGCGACGGGCCGGAACGTGACGTCCACGTAGTCCAGGACCCGCTGCAGGGACACCGGTTCGGGGTGCACGTCCATCCGCCCGGCCTCGACCTTCGAAAGGTCGAGGATGTCGTTGATCAGCTGGAGCAGGTCGGACCCGGCCGAGTGGATGACGGCCGCGTAGTCGGCCTGCTTCTCCGTCAGGTTCCCTTCCGGGTTCTGGGCCAGCAGCTGGGCCAGGATCAGCAGGCTGTTGAGCGGGGTGCGCAGCTCGTGGCTCATGTTGGCCAGGAACTCGGACTTGTAGAGGGAGGCACGGGCCAACTCCTGCGCGCGCTCCTCCAGTTCCTGGCGGGCCTGCTCGATCTGGTGGTTCTTCCGCTCGATGTCCCGGTTGCGGTCGGCCAGCAGGGCCGCCTTGTCCTGGAGTTCGGCGTTGCTGCGCTGGAGTTCGCGCTGGCGGGCCTGGAGTTCACCGGAGCGGGCGCTGAGCTCGGCCGTCAGCAGCTGCGAGCGCTCCAGCAGCTCGTCGGTACGGGCGTTGGCGGTCAGCGAGCTGACGTTGACGCCCAGCAGCTCGGTGAACTGCTCCAGGAAGTCGCGGTGCAGGGGCGCGAACGGGCGCAGGGAGGCCAGCTCCAGGGCGCCGAGCACCTGCCCCTCGAAGACGATGGGCAGCACGATCAGGGAGGAGGGGTCGGCGGAGCCCGTCCCGGTGAGCACCGGCGCGTACCCCGGCGGCAGTTCGTCCACGACGACCACCCGGTGGTCGGCGGCCGCCTGCCCGACCAGCGACTGCCCCACGCGGAAGCGGCGGGGCCCGGACGAGGGGTCGTCGGGCAGCCCGTACGAGGCGATCGCGACGAGTTCCGGAGCCTGGCCCTCGGCCTGGTCGGCCTGCTCGGCGCCCACCGAGCCCACGGCGCCCTGCGGTCCGTCGTGGGCCAGGAAGAAGCAGCCGTACTGCGCGTGCACCAGCGGCGGCACCTCGCGCATGATCAGCCGGGCCACCGTGGGCAGGTCGCGGCGGCCCTGGATCCCGCCGGAGATCCGGGCGAGCTGGGTCTTGAGCCAGTCCTTCTCCTCGTTGGCCCGGGTGGTGGCCCGAAGCGACTCCACCATGGAGTTGATGTTGTCCTTGAGGGCCCCGACCTCACCGGGGGCCTCCACCGCCACCGTACGCGTCAGGTCCCCGCGGGCCACGGCGCTGGTGACCTCCGCGATGGCCCTCACCTGGCCGGTCAGGTTCGCCGCGAGCTCGTTGACGTTCTCGGTGAGCCGGCGCCAGGTGCCGGACACGTCCGCGACCTCCGCCTGGCCGCCGAGCCGCCCCTCGCTGCCGACCTCCCGGGCCACCCGGGTCACCTCGGCCGCGAACGACCCCAGCTGGTCGACCATCGTGTTGATGGTCGTCTTCAGCTCCAGGATCTCCCCGCGGGCGTCCACGTCGATCTTGCGGGTGAGGTCGCCCTCGGCGACGGCCGTGGTGACCTGCGCGATGTTGCGGACCTGGTTGGTGAGGTTGTCCGCCATCGAGTTCACGTTGTTGGTCAGGTCCATCCAGGTGCCCGAGACCCCGTGGACGGTGGCCTGCCCGCCCAGGTTGCCCTCCGTGCCCACCTCGCGGGCCACCCGGGTGACCTCCTCCGCGAACGAGGACAGCCGCTCGACCATCGTGTTGATGGTGTCCTTCAGCTCCAGGATCTCCCCGCGCGCGTCGACCCTGATCTTCTGCGTGAGGTCGCCCCTGGCCACCGCCGTGGCCACCTGGGAGATGTTGCGGACCTGCGAGGTCAGGTTGTCCGCCATGCTGTTGACGGCGTCGGTCAGCTCGCGCCACACGCCCCCGACGGGCGGCACCCGCGCCTGTCCGCCCAGCCGGCCCTCGCCGCCGACCTCCTGCGCCACCCGGGTCACCTCGGTGGTCACCTGGGACAGCTGGGCGACCATGCCGTTGAAGACGGCCGCGATGTTTCCGGGCAGACCGCCGGCGTCCTCCGGGAGCCGGGTGTCCAGATTGCCGTCGCGGACCGCCATCAGGCCCGCGAGCAACTGTTCCAGCGTTCTGTCTGTCTCGTCCATGGCCAGTCCCGTAGAGGAGGCGTCGACTCCACTGTGACACGCGAGGCTTCGCCCCGGAGTCTGCCCCCGCCCGGCCGCCCTACTCCGGACCGGTGACGCGGCGGCCTCCGCCCGGCCGGGGCCCCGCGCGGGGGAGGGCGGCAGACCCGGCTCCGCGGCCGCGACAGGGGCGCGGCGGGCACGGGCGCGGCGGCGGAGCCGTCCGGGTGGTGGGCGGCCGGTCTCGCCCTGCGGGTGCTGTTCCCCGGCGCCCTGCTCACCGCCACCGGTCAGACGGCGGCCGTGGCGGCCGCCAGATCGTCGACGACCCCGGTGAGGCGGCCGCGGCGGCCCAGCGCCGCCCGCTGCCGGTCGGCGCCGCTGCCCTCGCGCCGCAGCCGCCGCAGCAGGTCCTCCACCAGGGACAGGTCCCCGGCCGCCTCCAGCCCCGGGGCGGCCCGGGCCAGGAGGCGCTTGACCAGGGTGGCGGCGGGCAGCCGCTCACCGCTGAACGGGTCCAGCCCCCAGCCGTGCAGCCCGTCGGCCGCGGCGAGCTCGTGCGCGGCGCGCAGCCGCCGGTCGGAGACCTCGGGGGGCGGCTGGCGGCGTTCGACCTCGGTGAGCAGGCCCTGGGCCAGCCCCCGGACGAGGGCGGCCACCAGGACCACCGTCTCGATGTCGGCGTTGGAGTCCGCGACGCGGATCTCGAGGGTGGGGACGTGCTCGGAGGGGCGGGCGTACCAGTAGAGCATCCGCCGGTCCATCAGGATCCGGTGCTCGACGAGGGCGCCCACGTACGCCTCGTACTGGGCCTCGCGCATCACCGGGGCCGGGCCGACGGTGGGCCAGCGGGCGAACTGCTTGTAGCGCCAGCTGTCGAAGCCGGTGTCACGGCCGAGGACGAAGGGGGAGTTGCCGGTGAGGGACTGCAGGACGGGCAGCCAGGGCCGCATGTGGTGGGAGAGGGCCAGGGCGGTGGCCCGGTCCATGGTCCCCACGTGGACGTGGCAGCCGCAGACCAGGCCGTCGTAGCGGCCGACGAGCCCGTCGAACGCCCGGGCCATGCGCCGGTAGCGGTCGGTGTCGGTGACGGTCAGCGGCCGCGCGGGCGGCACCGCCGGGGTCCCCGTCGCGACCAGCCGGCACCCGTGCTCCTCGGCGGCCGCCACGGCGGTCCGGCGCAGCCGCGCCAGCTCCGCCCGCAGCCCGGCGGTGTCGGAGACCGGCAGGGTGCACACCTCCACCTGTGCGGCGTAGAACTCCGTCTGCACCTGTTCGCCGAGCTCCGCGGCGGCGGCCGCGATCACGGCGGCCGCCCGGTCGGCGGGACGCCGGCTGGCCCGGTCGACCAGCAGGAACTCCTCCTCCACTCCCATCGTCAGCGTGCGCATCGGGGTCTCCTCGCTAGGGGCCTCGCGTCTACCCGCGCCCGCCGCACGCACTCGCGCGTCAGCGGTCGTCGCGCATGTCGTCCAGGTCCTCCTCGTCCAGGTCCCGCATCACGTCCCGCATCGTCGCGTCCTCCCGGCCCCGCTCGTGCGCGACCTCCCCGGGGGTCCGCGGCCGCCCACCGGTCCGCAACTGCTCGGGACTCGGCGACCGCCCACGAATCCGCCGGCCGTGCCCCCGCTCCTGCCCCTCTTCCTGCTGCTGCCTGTCACCCATGACGCACACTCCTCACGCCCCCCTTCGAAACTACTCCTGGCCCGGGGCCGGGGGCGGCCCGCGCCGCGTCCGGCTAGTCGGTGTCCCTGCGGTAACAGTCCGCAGAGCTGCCGTACGAGGCGAATTTCGGCAGGTCGTTGCGGAAGAACCGGATCGTCTGTTCCGGCGGCTGGGGGTTCTCCAGCTCATGGACCGCTGCGTCCGAAATGACCAGACAGAACTTCTTGGTCAACGGGGCGCGATTTCCTGAACGAAGCAATTCGAGGGAGCCTTCGTACCGACCCGCTCGATACATCCAATGTCCGGCCCGGAATGCGAACGACGGCTGTTGCGCCTGGTCCTGGCTCACGATGAAGGGGGCGGGGTCGCTCCCCCAGTGGTTGTCGACCGTGCCCGTGTCCGGGTTGAAGTACCAGGTGACGCTCTCCCTCCAGTAGAAGACCGGCGCATCGGCGGAGGAGCCGCCGGTGAGGGCCAGCCGCAGGCGGGCGTCACGGATGACTTCCACGTTCTCGCTCTTGACCCTGGCGGAGACCGTCGGCTGCACATAGAACCGCACGTCGTTGCCGAGCTTTTCGAGGCGAAAGAGGTGGGGGAGCGCCATGTCGATCTCCGGCTGGCGCTGCAGTGCCGCGAAATTGTAGAGCGAGATGGCCAGGGCGACCACGGCCGCGGCTGTGGAAGACCACTTGTGCACCGCCTCGAACTGTTGCCTCCTGAGAGACCTCGCCGGCCTCTGCGCAGCGTCTTCCATCCCCCCACTGTGCCCGTACCGCACGGCCTTCCGGCTGTCGCGCTGCTCCGTTTGCCGGATACGCCGGGCCGCCCGCGCGGTGGGGCGGCAGGGTCGTCTCCGTATGGTTTGTCCCCACCGCCCCAGGGCAGACGCCGACGTGCCGCCCCGTGGTCCCGACCCCGGGGCGGACCAGGTGTCGGGTCGGGAGGCGGGCGGGGGGCGGGCGGCAGACGATGGAGGGGCGGGGCCGGGTTCCGGCGGGTCCGCCCGGGTCGCCGGGCGGGGCGCGGGACGGGCCCGGCGTGGGGTGCGTGCCGGATGAACGAGGACATCCAGGTCGACGACCTGATCGACAGCGCGGCGCAGGCCGCGGGCGGCTGGCTGGGCTCCCTGCCCGTCGCCCTCGTGGCCACCAGCGCCAACGGCACCATCGTGCGCTGGAACCAGGTCGCGCAGGAGCTCCTCGGCTACACCCCGCCGCAGATCCTCGGCCGCAACATCGCCGACCTCCTCCACCCCGGATCCGACCGCAGCCTGGGCCGCTCCCTGTGGGAGACGGCGGCCACCGGCCGCGGCGTGATGGGCACGGTCACCGCCTGGCACCGCGACGGGCACCCGATGGAGCTGGAGATCTGGGCCTCACCCGTGGCCGACCGGCAGGGCCACGGCGCCGCCACGGTGCTGGTCTTCGCCGCCGACGCCCCCGCCGCCCGGCGCATCCGGGGCTCCTCCGCGGTGTGGGACGGCCTGTTCGCCCGCTCGCCCGTCGGCATCGCCATCCTCGACACCCAGCTGCGGTTCCTCCAGGTCAACGCCGCATTGGAGGCGATGAACGGGCTGCCGGAGTCGGCGCACGTGGGACGCCGCCTCGCCGAGATCCTCCCCGCGGTCAACGCCCACGAGATGGAGGAGGCCATGCTCCAGGTCCTGGAGACCGGTGAGCCGGTCCTCGACCGCCGCCGGGTCGGGCGGACCCCGGCCGAACCGGAGCACGACCGCGTGTGGTCGTGCTCCTACGTCCGGGTCGAGGACCCCGCGCACATGCCCATCGGCGTCATCGCCTCCCTCGTGGACATCACCGAGCAGCGGCGCGACCACGTCGAGGCGGAGGCCGGCCGGCGCCGGCTCGCCCTGCTCAGCGAGGCCAGCATCCGGATGGGCTCCAGCCTCGACCTTGAGCGCACCGCGCAGGAACTCGCCGACCTCGCCGTGCCCCGTCTCGCCGACGCCGTCACCGTCGACGTGCTCGACGCCCTGGCCCGCGGGGAGGAACCCGGCATGGGCCTCACCGGCGGCGTGGCCCTGCGGCGGCTGGGCCGGGCCCCGCTCGGCGGGTCCCGGATCACGGACATCCTGGCCCCGCTGGGCCGGACCCTCGTCTTCCCCGCGACCGCCCCGTACACCCAGGCCCTCGCCGGCCGGCAGCCCTTCCTGGTGGCCCGCCTGGACGGACAGGCCGTCGCCCCGGCGGCCCGGCACACGGCCAGGCCCGCGCAACTGGTCGAGGCGGGCGTCCACTCCCTCGTCATGGCCCCGCTCGTGGCCCGGGACCGGGTCCTCGGCGTCGCCGGCTTCTACCGCACCCGCCCGCTCGGCCCCTTCGGCTCCGAGGACGTCACCCTCGCCTCCGAACTCGCCGCCCGCGCGGCCCTCAGCATCGACAACGCCCGGCTCTACCACCGCGAGCACGAGACCGCCGTCATCCTCCAGCGCAGCATGCTGCCCCAGCACATCACCCCGCCCCCGGGCGTCGAGGTCAGCCACCGCTACCTGCCGGCCAGCGACGTCAACGAGGTCGGCGGGGACTGGTACGACGTGCTGCCCCTGGCGGGCGGCAAGGCGGCGCTGCTGATCGGCGACGTCATGGGCCACGGCATCGGGGCCGCCGCCGTCATGGGCCGGCTGTCGGCCTCCGTACGCTCCCTCGCCCGCCTGGACCTGTCGCCCGTGCGGCTGCTGCACCAGCTGGAGGCCGCGCTCGCCGACCTCGCCGAGCCGATGCTCGCCACCTTCCTGTACGTGGTCGTCGACCCCGCCGCCGGCCGCTGCACCGTCACCCGCGCGGGGCACCCGCCGCCCGCCCTCGCCCTCCCCGACGGGACCGTCCGCATCCTCGACACCCCGCCCGGGGTCCCGCTCGGGGTCGGCGGCATCGCCTTCACCCCGACCGAGGTCGACGTGCCGCCGGGCAGCCTCCTCGTCCTCTACACCGACGGCCTGATCGAGGCCCGCGGCAGCGACCTCGACGAGCGCCTGGCCGAACTCACCCAGCTCCTCGCGGACCCGCAGCGCCGCCTGGACCACGTGTGCGACTCCTTGATCACACACCTGGTCCCGGCGGCGGCGGACGACGACATCGCCCTCCTGGTCGCGCGGGTGGGCGGCTGAGCCCGGCGCGTCAGTTCTTGCCGAGGAGGCCGTTCATCCGGGTGATCTCGGCGCTCTGGGAGGCGACGATGGCGGCGGCCATGTCCTTGGCCGGCTGGTACCTGCCGTCGGCCTGCTCGGTCTTCGCCATGGCGACGGCGCCCTCGTGGTGCTTGACCATCAGCTGGAGGAACGCGGTGTCGAAGGCCTTGCCGGAGGCCTTCGTGAGCTGGTCCATCTCCTCGCCGGTCATCATCCCGGACATGGAGTGTCCCGCGTGCCCGCCGCCGTCCGCGGGGGGCACCTGCTCGCCCCAGGAGGTCAGCCAGCCGGTGAGGGTCTTGATCTCCGGGTCCTGGGCCTTCTTGATCTCCTCGGCGAGCGTCTTGACCTCGGCCGACTCGGCGCGGGTCGCGGCGAGGGAGGCCATCTCCAGGGCCTGGCGGTGGTGCGGGAGCATGCCCTTCGCGAAGGCGGTGTCGGCGGCGTTGTTCGCGGCCGTGCCCTGCGGGGTGCCCGAGGGGGCGGTGGGGGTGGCGGACGCGTCGTGGCCGCCGCCGTGTCCGGCGGCGCCGTCGGAGTTCCCGCCGCAGGCGGCGAGGACGAGGGCGGCGGCGGTGGCCGCGGCCAGGGCGGTGGTACGGCGGATCAGGGAACGCTTGGCGTGCATGGTGGTGCTTCTCCTGTGCTGGGGCGTGTGGGTACGGGCTCGGCCGGCGGGTGTGCCGGGGAGCCGCCCTATATGCGCAGGAGCTGCAGTTCGCTGAGGGAAGGA
>NZ_JBHVUQ010000124.1:0-22693 GCF_042884105.1 Streptomyces sp. NPDC058157 | reverse complement strand
GGCCAGGGCAAAGGCCCCGACCCCGCCAACCGCCCGGCCAGGGCAGAGCCCCCGCCCGGGCCCCCCGACCCCGTAACCGCCCGGCCAGGGCACCGGCAAAATGGACAGACACCCCCCACCCCCCAGGAGCCCCCGCCGTGAGCCACCCCCCGCGGAAACCCGACACCCGCGCCCTGGCCACCGTCATGCACGCGGCGTTCTTCCTCCTCCTCGGCGCCTCCGTGGCCCGCTTCCTCCTCCGCCACCCCGGCGAACCCCGCACCCCCTGGATCATCGCCCTCAGCATCACCCTGGCCCTCCTCTACGTCCTCGGCCCCGCCGTGGGCGGCACCACAGCCACACCACCCCCCGCCCAGCAGACCCCCACCCAGCAGACCCCCACCCCCACCCACCGCCGGAGGCTCTGGCTGGGCCTCGTCGTAGCCACCTGGGTGGTCCTCGTCCTCCTCGCCCCCAGCTTCGCCTGGTGCGCCGTCCCCCTCTTCTTCACCGCCCTCCGCACCCTCCCCCCACGCGCCGCCGCAGCCCTCGTCACCGTCCTCACCGTCTTCGTCGTCGCCGCCCAGCTCAAGCTCTCCACCGCCTTCGACCCCAACCTCCTCCTCGCCCCACCCGCCATCGCCGCCCTCGCCACGGCCGTCTTCATCCACATGGAACGCCAGGCCCAGGCCCAACGCGCACTCATCGACGACCTCATCCGCACCCGCAGGGAACTGGCCGCCACCGAACGCCGCGAAGGCACCCTCGCCGAACGCCAGCGCCTGTCCATGGAGATCCACGACACCCTCGCCCAGCACCTGTCCAGCCAGCAGATGCTCCTCCAGGCCGCCGACCGCACCTGGGACACCGACCCCGCCACCGCCCGCGCCCACGTCCGCACCGCCACCGGCATCGCCGCCCGCGGCCTCGCCGAAGCCCGCCGCCTCGTCCACGACCTGGCCCCGCCCGAACTCGACAACGGCACCGGCCTCACCGACGCCCTGCGCGCCCTGGACGCCGGCCCCGACATCGAGGTCCGCTTCCACCTCGAAGGCACCCCCGCCCCACTCCCCGACCGCGCCGAATCCGCCCTGCTGCGCATCGCCCAGGGCGCCCTCGCCAACATCCGCGAACACTCCGGCGCCCGCACCGCCGCCCTCACCCTCAGCTTCCTCGGCGACCAGGTCGTCCTCGACATCGCCGACGACGGCACCGGCTTCCCCACCGCCCCCACCGGCACCCCGACCACCACCCCCACCGACCGCGGCCACGGCCTCCCCGCCATGCGCGCCCGCGTGCGCCAGCTCGGCGGAACCCTCACCATCGAATCCACCCCCGGCGAAGGCACCGTCCTCTCGGCCTCGATCCCCCTGGAGCCCACAGGATGACGACGATCCTCCTCTGCGACGACCACGTCGTCGTCCGCGCCGGCCTGCTCGCCCTGCTCGGCAGCGAACCCGACATCGAGGTCCTCGGCGAAGCCGGCAGCGGCGAGGAAGCCGTCGCCCTCGCCGCCAAGCTCCACCCCGACGTCGTCCTCATGGACCTCCAGCTCGGCGACGGCATCGACGGCGTCGAAGCCACCCGCCGCATCACCGCCCTCCCCCACCCCCCGCACGTCCTCGTCCTCACCACCTACGACACGGACGCCGACATCACCCGCGCCATCGGCGCCGGCGCCACCGGCTACCTCCTGAAAGCCGAACGCCCCGAAGAACTCTTCGCCGCCATCCACTCCGCCGCCGCCGGCCGCACCACCCTCTCCGCCCCCGTCGCCAGCCGCGTCATGGCCCACATGCGCGGCACCCGCCCCACCCTCACCGACCGCGAACTCGACATCCTCGGCCAGCTCGCCCGCGGCCTCGGCAACCGCGACATCGCCCGCGCCCTGTTCATCAGCGAAGCCACCGTCAAGACCCACCTGGGCCGCATCTACGACAAACTCGGCGTCGACACCCGCGCCGGCGCCGTGGCCGTGGCCAAGGAACAACGCCTCCTGCCGTCCTGACCACCCGCACCCCACCCGGCCGTGACACCATCGGCTACGTGCTCGACATCGGCTACTCCCTCTCCCGGCGCTTCCCCGACCCCCCGCAGACCGACTACCGCTCGGCGGACGTCCACACCCTGCGCCACGACCTCTTCTGCGGCGACGTCTACCTCGCCGACACCGAAAAGGACACCGAAGTGTCCACAGCCTGGGGATGGGTACCCGTACTCGACTTCGCCTGGGCCCTCTGCGACATCGTCGAACAACTCGACCAGGACCCCCGCGGCAGCCGCTCCTCCCAGAGCCGCTACGCCGAACTCGACTTCACCGAATCCAGCGACCGCATGCTCTTCGAACGCCGCTTCGGCTGGGTCGACATCGAAGCCGACTGGATGCCCCCGGAAGAAGACCCGCTGACCTTCAGCCACCGCCTCCTGCGCCGCGAAGCCCGCGACTTCCTCCACGACCTCATCGCCGACCTCGTCGACATGCACGAGGGCCTCGCCGACAACCCGGCCATCTGGACCCTCCAGGCCCGCTTCCCCCGCGTCCCCGCCTGACCGGTCACCCCGTCGCACCAGGAGGAACCATCAGGCTGCGCAACGTCACACCCGACGACCTCGACGCCTACATCCGCATGCGGTGCGACCCCGTCATGATGGCCGACCTCGGCGGCCCCCAGCCGCCCGAGGGCATGGAGGCCAAGGTCCGGCGGGACGCCGAACAAGCCGCATCCGACCTGGCCTGGATCAAGATGATCGTCCCCGACCCGGCCACCCCCGACGTGGTGGCCGGAACCGTGACCCTCTGGTCCCACGACACCCCCGACGGCCCCGTCTCCGAGATCGGCTGGATGGTCCTGCCCGAACACCAAGGCCGGAGCCTCGGCACACGCGCGGTCCGCACCCTCCTCGCACAAGCCCGCGACGCCGACCGCTGGGGCCCCATACACGCCTACCCCGCCACCGGCAACGCCGCCTCGAACGGCATCTGCCGCTCCGCCGGCTTCCACTTCGTCTCGGAAACCGACGTCCCGTTCGGCGGGCAGATCTTCCGCACCAACCACTGGCGCATCAACCCCAGGACAGACCTCACCTGACCCACCGGAGCGGGCCCCCTACCCCACCACCCGCACCCCCAGCTGCGCCGCGAACACCGGAGCCAGCTCGAACAACTGCGCCGGACTGATCACCGCCCCGGCCAAGGACTCCACCCCCCGCGCCACCCCCAGCTCCACCGCACCCCGCAGATCCACGTCCACCAGCCGCGCCCCCGCCACATCCACCCCCCGCAGCACACAGTCCCGGAACTCCACCCGCTCCAGCACCGCACCCCCGAAGTCAGGCTCCACCAGCACACACCCCTCGAACACCACGTCCCGCAGCCGCGCCTGCCGCAGGTTCAGGTAATCGATCTTGCCGCCCCGCACCAGGACCCGGTCCAGCACCGCCCCGTGCAACTGCACCCCACCCAACCGGGCGTCCACCAGCTCCACGTCCCGCAACGACGCCCCCGCCAGGTCCACCCCCACCCCCCGGACCCCCTCCAGCACCGAATCCAGCACCCGCACCTTCACCAGCCCGGCCCCGTCCAGCCCGCACCGCCGCAGCGCACAGTCCATGAACCGCGCCCCCACCGCCTCCTGCCCCGCCAGATCCAGATCGGCGAACTCCAACCCGTCGTAATCCCCGTCCGGCTCCAACCCACCCCCCTCCCACACCACCAGCTCCGGCAGCACCACCTCCGCACGCCTCGCCGCCTTCACCGACCGCCCGCCACCACGCCCGTTCCTCACCATCCGCCCATCGTCACCGACCCCACCGACAATCCGCCCCTTGACCTCAACCCCACTCGAGGTCACAGCCTGTCCCCATGACCGCCACCACCAGCACCACCATGAAGGCCGTCCGCCTCCACACCTTCGGCCCCGCCGAAAACCTCACCTACGAAACGACCCCCCGCCCCACCCCCGCCCCCGGCCAGGTCCGCATCAAGGTCGCCGCCGCCGGCGTCCACCTCCTCGACACCACCCTCCGCCAGGGCATCCAGGGACCACCCGCACCCCTCCCCGAACTCCCCACCATCCCCGGCCGCGAAATCGCCGGCACCGTCGACGCCCTCGGCCCCGGCACCGACCCCGCCTGGCTCGGCCGCACCGTCGTCACCCACCTCGGCTTCCACCCCGGCGGCTACGCCGAACACGCCGTCGCCGACACCACCCGCCTCCACCCCGTACCCGACGGCCTCGACCCCGCCGAAGCCGTCGCCATGATCGGCACCGGCCGCACCACCCTCGGCATCCTCCAGTTCGCCGACCTCGGCCCCCACACCACCGCCCTCGTCACCGCCGCCGCCGGAGGCATCGGCACCCTCCTCGTCCAATACGCCAAAAACGCCGGCGCCACCGTCATCGCCCTCGCCGGCGGCCCCGCCAAAACCGCCCTCGCCACCGCCAACGGCGCCGACCTCGCCCTCGACTACACCACCCCCGACTGGGCCGACACCCTCCGCGCCCACCACCCCCACGGCGCCACCCTCCTCTTCGACTCCGTCGGCGGCACCACCACCCGCACCGCCCTCACCCTCCTCGCCCCCGGCGCCCGCCACCTCGTCTACGGCTGGTCCAGCGGCACCCCCCACACCCCCACCCCCACCGAACGGGCCGACCTCGACGCCCGCCACATCACCACCCACCACACCCTCGGCCCCGCCATGCTCCAAGCCGTCGGCACCCCCGACCCCCTCCGCACCCTCGAAACCCGCGCCCTCACCGAAGCCGCCACCGGCCGCCTGCGCCCCACCCTCCAGCGCTACCCCCTCGCCGAAGCCGCCCGCGCCCACCACGACCTCGAAACCCGCGCCACCACCGGCAAGGTCATCCTCGAACCCTGACCGCCCCACACCACCCCCACACCACCCCCTCCCCACACCCGACACCCAGCCCACACCCCACCCCCAACCCACGACACCCCGTACCTGGACACCCCTCCCACACCCCCTGTACCAACACCCCCATGACGATCAACGGCGGGATCTCCTTCTGGTACGCCACCGACCAGACCCCCCACCAGCCACCCCGCGCCCCCCTCACCACCGACGCCACCGCCGACGTCGCCATCGTCGGAGGCGGCTACACCGGCCTGTGGACCGCCTACTACCTCAAACGCGCCGCCCCCGACCTCCGCGTCACCGTCCTCGAACAGAAGTTCTGCGGCTACGGCGCCTCCGGCCGCAACGGCGGCTGGCTCTACAACGGCATCGCCGGCCGCGACCGCTACGCCGCACTCCACGGCCACCAAGCCGCCCAGCGCCTCCAGCACGCGATGAACGACACCGTCACCGAGGTCATCGACGTCGCCGCCGCCGAATCCATCAACGCCGACATCCACCGCGGCGGCGTCCTCGAAGTCGCCCGGACCCCCGCCCAGCTCACCCGGCTCAAGGCCTTCCACGCCGCCGAACTCTCCTTCGGCGAAACCGACCGCGAACTCCACGACGCCACCGCCACCCGCGGCCGCATCGACATCGCCGACGCCGTCGGCTCCAGCTGGACCCCGCACGGCGCCCGCATCCACCCCCTCAAACTCCTCCGCGGCCTCGCCACCGCCTGCGAACACCTCGGCGTCGTCATCCACGAGTCCACCCCCGTCACCGAACTCGCCCCCCGCCGCGCCGTCACCCCCTACGGCACCCTCCGCGCCCCCTACGTCCTGCGCTGCACCGAAGGCTTCACCGCCTCCCTCAAGGGCCAGAAGCGCACCTGGCTCCCCATGAACTCCTCGATGATCGTCACGGCCCCCCTCCCCCCGTCCGTCTGGTCGGCGCTCAACTGGCAGGACGCCCCCCTCCTCGGCGACATGGCCCACGCCTACATGTACGCCCAGCGCACCGCCGACGACCGCATCGCCCTCGGCGGCCGCGGCGTCCCCTACCGCTTCGGCTCCCGCACCGACAACGACGGCCGCACCCAGCCGTCCACGATCACCGCCCTCACCGACCTCCTCACCACCTTCTTCCCCCTCCTCACCGGCACGGAGATCACCCACGCCTGGTCCGGCGTACTCGGCGTCCCCCGCGACTGGTGCGCCACGGTCACCCTGGACGCCACCACGGGCCTCGGCTGGGCCGGCGGCTACGTCGGCTCGGGCGTCGCCACGGCCAACCTCGCGGCCCGCACCCTCCGCGACCTGGTCCTGGGCGAATCCACGGCCCTGACCACCCTCCCCTGGGTCCACCACCGCGTCCGCCGCTGGGAACCGGAACCCTTCCGCTGGCTAGGCGTCCACACCCTCTACGCCGCCTACCGCGAAGCGGACCGCCACGAATCGAGAACCCACACCCCGAACACAACCCCCCTGGCCCACCTGGCCAACCGCATCTCGGGCCGCTCGTGACCGCCGCGGTCATCCGCGACACGCCCTGCCCCATGCCGAAGGCCCCGGACCAGGGCGGTCCGGGGCCTTCGGAAGCAGAGCCCCCTGTCGGATTCGAACCGACGACCTACGCTTTACAAGAGCGTTGCTCTGGCCAGCTGAGCTAAGGAGGCGGGGCCGCCATCACTCTACACAGCGCCCTCTGCCCGGGCCATCGCCTTGCCCCCGCCGCGCGCCCCCGGGGCTGCCCCGCCCCCGCCCACAATCCGTCGGGTCAGATTGCTGACAGAACCCCTCACACCGGGTAGCGTCGGGCCGAGTCCTGAATATTGGACTAGACCTTCCACTCGGATCGTCCGGCACGTTCCTGCCGGTAGAAGGGATGCATCACCATGGCTTCTGTCACCTTCGACAAGGCGACCCGCCTCTACCCCGGCGGCGACAAGCCCGCCGTCGACCAGCTGGAGCTGGAGATCGAGGACGGCGAGTTCCTCGTCCTCGTCGGCCCCTCCGGCTGCGGCAAGTCCACCTCGCTGCGCATGCTCGCCGGCCTGGAGGACGTCAACGGCGGTGCCATCCGCATCGGGGAGCGCGACGTCACGCACCTGCCGCCCAAGGACCGGGACATCGCGATGGTGTTCCAGAACTACGCGCTCTACCCCCACATGACCGTCGCCGACAACATGGGCTTCGCGCTCAAGATCGCCGGTGAGGACAAGGCCACCATCCGCCGCAAGGTGGAGGAGGCGGCCAAGATGCTGGACCTGA
The DNA here is from genome assembly GCF_042884105.1 of Streptomyces sp. NPDC058157. NCBI lineage: Bacteria > Bacillati > Actinomycetota > Actinomycetes > Kitasatosporales > Streptomycetaceae > Streptomyces > Streptomyces sp. NPDC058157. Next base: position 15,583 of record NZ_JBHVUQ010000124.1, on the reverse strand, counting down.
CCCAATACCTCGACCGCAAGCCCAAGGCGCTCTCCGGCGGTCAGCGCCAGCGCGTCGCCATGGGGCGGGCCATCGTGCGCAAGCCGCAGGTGTTCCTCATGGACGAGCCGCTGTCGAACCTCGACGCCAAGCTGCGCGTGTCCACCCGTACGCAGATCGCCGCGCTCCAGCGCGACCTCGGCATCACCACCGTGTACGTCACGCACGACCAGGTCGAGGCCATGACCATGGGCGACCGGGTCGCGGTGCTCAAGGACGGCCTGCTGCAGCAGGTGGACACCCCGCGCAACATGTACGACCGGCCCGCGAACCTCTTCGTGGCCGGCTTCATCGGCTCCCCCGCCATGAACCTCGTCGAGGTGCCGATCACCGACGGCGGCGTGAAGTTCGGCGACAGCGTGGTGCCGGTGTCGCGCGAGGCGCTGTCGGCGGCGGCCGACGCGGGCGACAAGACCGTCACCGTCGGCGTGCGCCCCGAGCACTTCGACGTCGGCGAGACCGGCGGTCTGACGATCACGGTGAACGTCGTCGAGGAGCTGGGCGCCGACGGCTACGTCTACGGCAGCAAGGACGGCCAGGACATCGTGGTGCGCGTGGGCGGCCGCCAGGTGCCCGAGAAGGGTTCCTCGCTGCACGTGGTGCCCCGGGCCGGGGAGATGCACGTGTTCTCGACGTCGACCGGGGCGCGCCTGTCCGGCTGACGACCGATCGCACGCGGGAGGGAGGTTCCGTGAAGGGGCCTCCCTCCCGCGGCAGTTGTGGGTAGCGTTTCCCATGAACCCCGGCAGACCGGGCCATTCGGCCGCACGCGTCAACCTTTAAATCGAAAAGCCACGTCGAACCATCCCCCGACCGGGTGACTAAATGTCGCCAAATCCTCACCGAGCGCTACTCTCGCCCTCGTGACCCACACTGCCCGCCGAATCGGCCGTTCCCTCGCCCTGGTCCTGCCCGTCGTCCTGGTCCTGTCCGGGACCCTCGCGGTCACCATGGTCCCCTGGGCGGACAATTCGCCCTCCCAGATCCTGACCGCCTCCGCCGAGGACGTCTCCGTGCCCGCGAAGCCGCGTGCCGCGCAGGACGTGCTCCGTGACAAGCTGCTGAGCGAGCTGCAGCAGGGGGAGAACCCCGGTGTCGTGCTCGGGCACCTGCAGGAGCAGGTGAACGGTCGGCCGTCGCTCGCCGAGCACTGCATGGGCATCGCCCGGGCGCTCGGCCGGGCCGCCGTCGAGGCGTACGGGCCGACGAAGGCGCAGTCCTACTCGCGTCCGGTGTGTGACACCTCGTACGCGTCCGGGGTCGCGTCGATGGGCTGACGGGCCGATGCCCGTCGTGCCGTCCCTTCCGGTGCGGTGGCCGTCCTTACGCTGGCGGCCATGACCGAGATCCCTCCTCCCGCTGTACCTTCCACCGACCGCGCGGCCGCGTTCCCGGCCCCGCCCGTCCAGGCCGTCGTCCTGGCGGGGGGCCAGGGTTCGCGGCTGCGGCCGTATACGGACGACCGGCCGAAGCCGATGGTCGAGATCCCGGGGACGGGAGTGCCGATCATCGGGCACCAGTTGGCGTGGCTGGCGGCGGAGGGGGTGACGGACGCGGTGGTGTCGTGCGGGCACCTCGCGGGGGTGTTGCAGGAGTGGCTGGCGGGGGCGGTGCTGCCGTTGCGGGTGACGACGGTGGTGGAGGAGGAGCCGCTCGGCCGTGGGGGCGGGCTGAAGTACGCGGCTCGGCATCTGCCGTATCCGGACCGGGCGTGGTACGCGACGAACGGGGACGTGTGGACGCGGTTCCCGTTGCGGGAGATGGCGGCGTTCCACGCGGAGCGGGAGGCGGTGGCGACGCTGGCGCTGGCGCGGCCGCGGATTCCGTGGGGGGTGGTGGAGACGAACGAGTTCGGGCAGGTGCTGGACTTCGTGGAGGCGCCGCCGTCGCCGTATCCGGTGAATGCGGGGGTGTACGTGTTCGCGCCCGAATTCGCGGCGCTGCTGCCGGATTTGGGGGACCACGAGCGGACGACGTTCCCGCGGCTGGCGCGGGAGCGGCGGCTGGCGGGGTATCCGCTGCCGCAGGGGGCCTACTGGCGGGCGATCGACACGGCGAAGGATCTGGCGGAGGCTGCGCGGGAGTTGGGGGCTCAGGGGGCCGTCTGAGGCTTTTCGTAGGCCTGTTGGGGCGGTCGGTGCGCGGAGGCCGCGTATGCGTGCCGGGACGTGGCCGGGGCTGCGGGGCGGGCCGGGTTGCCGTACGTGGCGATGGACGCCCTGATGGGGCAGATCCGGGCCGTCGGGATGTTCGGGAGCTTCGCGGCGGTGGAGGAGCCGGCACGGGGGAAGGGCCCGGCGCGCGGTTCGCGTGCCGGGCCCTTCGTCGTGTCGGGGGTGTTCAGCCGAGGAGGCCGCCGACGAGGCCGGGCTTCTTGGCGGTGGTGTCGCTGCGGCTGCCCGAGGTGGCGGGGGGCTGCTGCGGGCTGGACTGCCGGGGGGTGCTGCTGCGGGGGCTCTGGCCGCTGCTGCCGCCCTTGCCGGCGGTGGGGGCGCCGGAGCCGGTGCCGGCGCTGTCCCGGGTGGGGGCGCCGCTGCCGGTGCGGCCGGACTTGGCGGCGGGTGCGGAGGCGGAGGCCGAGGCGGACGGGGAGGGCTGCTTGGAGGGCTGCTGCTTGGCCGGCCCGGTCTGCTGGTGGGCGGGGGGCTGCGGCAGGGGGCTGCCGGGGAGGTAGTTGCTGGGGGCCTGGCCGGGGCCGGGGACGGTGACGACGGTGCTGGAGCGGACGGCTCCGCCGAGGAGGGAGCCGATGAGGAGGGTGAGTCCGCAGACGACGGTGGCCATGACGGCGCCGCGGCGCAGGACGCGGCGGCGGAGCTGCCACATCTCGGAGCGGGGTCCGAGGGTGCGCCAGGCTTCGCCGGCGAGGCGTCCGTCGAGGGAGTAGACGGGGGCCCCGGCGATGATCAGCGGGCTCCAGGCGGCGAGGTAGATGATGTCGGGGGCGTCGTAGGCGGGGACGGTCTTCCAGCTGACGGTCATCAGCAGGGCGGCGGAGAGCAGGGCGCCGATGCAGGCGGCGAAGCGCTGCCAGAGGCCGAAGACGGTGAGGACGCCGACGAGGACCTGGAGGAAGGCGACGGTGAGTCCGGCGCCGACGGGGTGGGCGAGGGCGAAGTCGCGCAGGGGTTCGGCGAGGGCCCAGGGGTGGAGGGTGTGCAGCCAGGTGACCATGGAGCCGCGTTCGCCGCCGTCGAAGTAGACGGGGTCGCAGAGTTTGCCCATGCCGGCGTAGATGGAGATGAAGCCGAGGAAGACGCGCAGCGGGAGCAGCACGACGCCGAGGTTCATGCGGCGGCCGGGGTAGTAGGAGGCCTGGGCGCGGTTGTCGGCGGGGCGCCGGTTCTCGGTGCCGGGGCCGCCGTAGGGGGGCTGCTGTTCGTAGGGGTCGTACGGCTCGTGGGCCTGGCGCGGCTGGTCGGGTACGGCGCCCAGGGGGCGGGTTTCGTCGGGGTCGGCGTAGCTGCGCTGGCCGATGACGGTGGGGGTGGCGAGGGTGTCCTCGGTGAGGTCGCGTGCGAGGTCCACCCGGGGGATGGTCTGGGTGGCGCCGCCGTCGTAGTCGTCGTTGGCGCGTCCGGCTTCGCGGACGGCTTGGAGGAGTCCGCCGGTGGCCGCGGCGTCGCCGCCGGGGGCGGTCTTGCCGCTCCAGACGACGGGGGCGCGGCGGCGGGTGGCTCCGGCGGCCGCGACGGCTCCGACGGCCAGGACCGGTGCGCGGCCGGGGCCGGGGGCGTTCGCGGGCTTGGAACGCGCGCTCGGGCTCGGTGCGAGCCGCACGCGGAAGCTGGCGTGGTTGACGATGACCTGTGCGGGGTCGCACGGCACCTTGACCATGCTCAGCGCGGGCTGGTCGTCGAACCCTGACGTTCTGGTGTCCACACTCATCTAACCGAGTGATCAGTGTTTAGGACACTGCTTTGACGGCAGGGATCTGTCCGAGACCCGTCAAGATCAAGTCGCCCCGCCCGGAAGGGGCGGGGCGACACGCTCACGGGTCACGTCCGGTGGGCCGAGTGGATCAAGGCGGCGGCCCGGGGAGGCCCGTACGGCGGACGGGTCAGACGCGGCTCTGGGCGGCGCGGCGGCGGGCGGCCTCGTAGAGCACGACGCCCGCGGCGACGCCGGCGTTGAGGGACTCGGCGCCACCCGGCATGGGGATGCGGACGAGGTAGTCGCAGTTCTCGCCGACGAGGCGGCCGAGGCCCTTGCCCTCGGATCCGACCACGATGACGACGGGGCCGCCGAGGGCTTCGAGGTCCTGGACCTCGTGGGTGCCTTCCGCGGCGAGGCCGACGACGGCGATGCCGGCCTTCTTGTACTCCTGGAGGGCGCGGGTCAGGTTGGTGACGCGGGAGACCGGGGTGCGGGCGGCGGTGCCGGCGGAGGTCTTCCAGGCGCCGGCGGTCATGCCGGCGGCGCGGCGCTCGGGGATGACCACGCCGTGGCCGCCGAAGGCGGAGACGGAGCGGACGATGGCGCCGAGGTTGCGGGGGTCGGTGACGCCGTCGAGGGCGACGATGAGGGGTTCCTCGCCGTTGTCGTAGGCGGCGTCGGTGAGGTCCTCGGGGTGCGCGTACTCGTACGGCGGGACCTGGAGGACGAGGCCCTGGTGGTTGAGCCCGTTGGTCATGCGGTCGAGCTCGGGGCGGGGGGCTTCCATCAGGTTGATGTTGCCGCGTTCGCCGGCGAGCTTGAGGGCGTCGCGGACGCGCTCGTCGTTGTCGATGAACTGCTGCACGTAGAGGGTGGTGGCGGGGACGCCGTCGCGCAGGGCCTCGAAGACGGAGTTGCGGCCGACGACCATCTCGCTGCTGCCCTTGGGGCCGCCGCGGCGGGGGGCGGGGCGGCGCTTGGCGGCCTGGCGGGCCATGGCGTTGGCGATGCGGTTCGCCTTGTGCTTCTTGCGGTCCTCCGCCTTGGGCGTGGGGCCCTTGCCTTCCAGGCCCTTGCGCCGCTGGCCACCGCTGCCGATCGTCGCGCCCTTCTTGTTGGACGTGCGGCGGTTCCTGCGCTGGCTGTTCCCGGCCATGACCTCTACCTGTTTTCGTTCGTGCTGCGATATGTACGTATGAAGAGTGTGCCGCCCGGAAGGCCGAGCGGCACAACGGCGCTGGTCCGAGCGGGTCCGGTCCGGCTGTGGACCGGGCCCGCACGGGTCCGGATCAGGCCCGGGTCAGCGCGGGCCGAGGGTCCAGCGCGGACCGGTCGGGCTGTCCTCGATGACGAGGCCGGACTGCTGGAGCTGGTCGCGGATGGCGTCGGCGGTCGCCCAGTCCTTGCGGGCGCGGGCGGACTCGCGCTGGTCCAGGACGAGGCGTACGAGGGTGTCGACGGCGCCGTGCAGTTCCTCGCCGCGGTCGGACTCGCCGGCCCACTGGGGGTCGAGCGGGTCCAGGCCGAGGACGCCCAGCATGGCCCGCACCTCGGACAGGCGGGCGATGGCCGCGTCCTTGTCGTCGGCGGCGAGCGCGCTGTTGCCCTGGCGGACGGTGGTGTGGACGATCGCGAGGGCCTGGGGGACGCCCAGGTCGTCGTCCATCGCCTCGGCGAAGGCCGGCGGCACCTCGGCGGCGGCCTCGACGGGGCCGCCCGCCTTCTCGACCACGCGCTGGCAGAAGCCCTCGATGCGCGCGAACGCGGACTCGGCCTCGCGCAGCGCCTCCTCGCTGTACTCGATCATCGACCGGTAGTGCGGGGTGCCGAGGTAGTAGCGCAGGACGATCGGACGCCACTGCTTGACCATCTCGGAGACGAGGACCGAGTTGCCCAGGGACTTGGACATCTTCTCGCCGGACATGGTGACCCAGGCGTTGTGCACCCAGAAGTTGGCGAACTCGTCGCCGAAGGCCTTGGCCTGGGCGATCTCGTTCTCGTGGTGCGGGAAGATCAGGTCCAGGCCGCCGCCGTGGATGTCGAAGGCGGAGCCGAGGTACTTGTGGGCCATGGCGGAGCACTCCAGGTGCCAGCCGGGGCGGCCGCGGCCCCACGGGGTCTCCCAGGAGGGCTCGCCGGGCTTGGCGGCCTTCCACATGGCGAAGTCGCGGGAGTCGCGCTTGCCGGTCTCGCCCTCGGAGGAGGGCTGGAGGAGGTTGTCGAGCTCCTGGTTGGACAGCTCCAGGTAGCCGGGGAAGGAGCGCACGTCGAAGTAGACGTTGCCGTCCGCCTCGTAGGCGTGGCCGCGCTCGATGAGGCCGCGCATCATCTCGACCATCTCGGTGACGTGGCCGGTGGCGCGGGGCTCGTAGGTGGGCGGCAGGCAGCCGAGGGCGTCGTAGCCGTCGTTGAAGGCGCGCTCGTTCTCGTAGCCGATGGACCACCAGGGGCGGCCCTGGACGGCCGACTTGCTGATGATCTTGTCGTCGATGTCGGTGACGTTGCGGATGAAGGTCACGTCGTAGCCGCGGTAGGTGAACCAGCGGCGCATCATGTCGAAGTTGAGGCCCGAGCGGATGTGCCCGATGTGCGGCGCCGCCTGGACGGTGGCACCACAGAGGTAGATCGAGACGCAGCCCGGCGTGAGCGGGGTGAAGTCGCGGATCTGCCGGGCGCTGGTGTCGTACAGGCGAATAGTCACGGCATCCAGGGTAGTGCGCCTGTGGCAGTGCCCCGCGACCGTTTGAGGTCGCGGGGACGCTTTGTTGCCGAAGAGGTGACATCGGTCATCGGCGGCCTGACATCCGTAACGGCCGCCTCGTGGGCATACCCCGTACTCAGTCCCGGTTCGTCCGGTACACGAGGGCGGTGGCGATGGCGGCGAGGCCCTCGGCGCGGCCGGTGAGGCCGAGTCCGTCGGTGGTGGTGCCGGAGACGGAGACGGGGGCGCCCGCCGCGGCCGCGAGCGCCTTCTGCGCTTCTTCGCGCCGCTTGCCGATCTTCGGGCGGACGCCGATCACCTGGATCGCGATGTTGCCGATCTCGAAGCCCTCGGCGCGGACGATGCGGGCGGCCTCCGCCAGGAGGGTGACGCCGGCGGCGCCGGACCACTCGGGGCGGGAGGTGCCGAAGTGGGCGCCGAGGTCGCCGACGCCGGCGGCGGAGAAGAGGGCGTCGCAGGCGGCGTGGGCGGCGACGTCGCCGTCGGAGTGCCCGGCGAGCCCGTCCTCGCCCTCCCAGAGCAGACCGGCGCACCACAGCTCGCGGCCGGCCTCGAAGGCGTGCACGTCGGTACCGATGCCGACGAGCGGGATCAGCGGGGCGGCCGGGGTCTCGGCGCGTTCCTCGGAACCTGCGGGGCTAGTACGCATCGGTGGCCCTCCTGCGGGCGAGTACGGCCTCGGCGAGGACCAGGTCGAGGGGGCGGGTGACCTTGAAGGCCTCCTCGTGGCCGGGGACGACCACGACGGTGACCCCGGTGCGCTCCACCATCCCGGCGTCGTCGGTGGCGCCCTCGCCGGCGACCGCGATGGTGTCGTGCGCGTGCAGGAGGGTCTTCAGGTCGAAGCCCTGCGGGGTCTGCACGGCGCGCAGCCGGGCCCGCTCGGGGGTGCCGAGGACGGGCTCGGGCTCGCCGGGGCGGCCGGGCTCGACCTCCTTGACGGTGTCGGCCAGCGGCAGGGCGGGGACGACGGCGGGGGCGCCGTCGCGGACGGCTTCGACGACGGAGTCCACGGTGTCGACGGGGACCAGGGGGCGGGCCGCGTCGTGGATGAGGACGGAGGTGACGTCGGCCGGGAGGGCGTCCAGGCCGGCGCGCACGGATTCCTGGCGGGTGTCGCCGCCGGGGACGACGAGGACGTCGGTGCGCTCGGGCAGCGGATGCTCGTCGAGGAGGTGGCGCACTTCGGTGGCACCGTCGGGCGGGGCGACGACCACGACGAGGGACACCGCGCGGGAGCGGGCCATGGCGCGGACGGCGTGGACCAGCATCGGCGTCCCGCCGAGGGCCCGCAGGGCCTTGGGGGCGCCGGGGCCGAGGCGTACCCCGCGGCCGGCGGCCGGGATCACCGCGGCGGTGCGGTGGGGGCGGGATTCGTCAGACATCAGTAGCTCCGAGCCAGGTTTGTGACTTCGGCCGACATGGGTATGGCCTGGAGGGTGCCGGGTGCGACGCCCTCGCCCCTTCCGTGACGACCGGTCGAGCCGGCTGCCCGGACCCGGCACGCCAGGTGGAGTACGTGAGGTACGTGGAGTACGCGCACGTGGCCGCAGAGGCGGAAGCGGAAGCGGACGCAGACATGCCGCAGCGCCCGGCAACGGCCCCCTCGTGGAGGAGAGGGCCTGTCATCGGGCACCGCGGCACACTGTGATCACAGCGCTTGATCGAGATGCGTGAGCGTCAGGACGCGAGCACCTCGTCGAGGAGGGCCTCGGCCTTGTCCTCGTTCGTGTTTTCGGCGAGCGCGAGCTCGCTCACCAGAATCTGACGCGCCTTCGCGAGCATCCGCTTCTCACCAGCGGAAAGCCCACGCTCACGCTCACGACGCCACAGGTCGCGCACCACTTCGGCGACCTTGATGACATCGCCCGAAGCGAGCTTCTCCAGATTTGCCTTGTAGCGACGGGACCAGTTCGTGGGCTCTTCTGCGTACGGTGCGCGGAGCACCTCGAAGACCCGGTCCAGCCCGTCCTGGCCGACTACGTCGCGAACGCCGACGAACTCCGCATTGTCCGCAGGCACACGAACCGTCAGGTCGCCCTGGGCGACCTTGAGCACCAAGTAGGTCTTGTCCACGCCTTTGATCTGGCGAGTTTCGATGGCCTCGATCAGCGCGGCCCCGTGATGGGGATAGACCACGGTGTCGCCAACCTTGAACGTCATGTGACAGGTACCCCTTCCGTGGCTATCCAGGGTAACACGAGAACTGACTGTTATGAATGGCGTTTTCGCAGGTCAGGGCACATCTCGGGGCTTGACAACAGCGACACGAACGTGCTGCGGAAGGCTTCCGGAGGGGGGTATTCGCAGGTCGGAGGCGCTGTGCGGACCGGGCGAAACGACCACGTTACACCTGGCGGACGCACCCACGAGTGTGACGTACGTCCCGTTTTGCCGGGTTCCAGGACAGGAAACCGAAGTACTCCGTTCGACTGGCGGCCACGCGTACGGAGCGGGTTCCGGCCCAATCCTGAATTGATCACGGTCCGGCGTTCGACGGAATGCCTGAATTCGATCATCGGGGGACCCTCCGGCCCGATAGCGGAATGCAAGATCGCGCACGCGTGCGGCGCGGTGCGCCCGCTGCGGAGGGTCGGGTGCGGGGGCGGGGTGGCGGCTCGGTAACCTAAGCCCGCTGACACACCCTTAGGGCGGCTTTACCTCGGCCGCTCCGAGAGCCCACCGTCCCGTCCGTACGTCCAAGGAGTTGCCGCCGCCGTGAGCCGCAGCCTTCGACGCGGCGCCCTCGCCGCTTCCGCCGTAGTGTTCTCGCTCGCCTCGCTTGCCGCGTGCGGCGCGGGCAACGACGCGCAGACTCTCCAGATCAAGCCGGACAACGCCGCCGTCACCAAGGGCGACATCAAGGTCCAGAACGCCCTGGTGATCACCAAGGGCGACAAGGAGAAGAAGGGCCCGGCCTCCGTCTCGGCGACCCTCTTCAACTCCGGGAACAAGGACCAGACCCTCGACGCGATCACCCTGGCGGGTGGCAAGTCCAAGGTGACCCTGAAGGGCTCCGAGGGCTCGGGCAAGATCACCGTGCCCGCCGGCGGCTCCGTGGTCATCGGCGGCAAGGGCAACGCCTCCGCCGTCGTCGAGGGCGGCCGCGAGGCCGTCCAGAACGGCAACGTGCAGGAGATGACCTTCCAGCTCAGCACCGCCGGTGACGTGAAGCTCGAGGCCTACGTCGTCCCGGCCACCGGCATGTACGCCGGCTACGGCCCCACCGAGGCCCCGGCCGCGGGCGCCACCCCGGCCCCGTCCGGCTCGGGCTCCGCCTCCCCGTCGGGCAGCCCCTCCGGCTCCCCCTCCCCCTCGGGTTCCGCCTCCGCCGGCCCGTCGGGCTCCCCCGCGGCCTCGCCGTCGCACAGCGCCGGCCACTGACGCGGCGCACGCCAGGAACAAGGGAAGGGGCCCCCGCCGCATCGCGGCGGGGGGCCCGTCCCTTGTTCTCACGCCCGGCCGGGGTCTACGGCTCGAACTTGTAGCCCAGGCCGCGGACCGTGACCAGGTAGCGCGGGGCGCCGGGGTCGGGCTCGATCTTGGCGCGCAGGCGCTTGACGTGGACGTCGAGGGTCTTGGTGTCGCCGACGTAGTCCGCGCCCCACACCCGGTCGATCAGCTGCATGCGGGTCAGCACGCGGCCCGCGTTGCGCAGCAGCATCTCCAGCAGGTCGAACTCCTTGAGCGGCAGGTCCACCTTCGCCCCGCCGACCGTGACCACGTGCCGGTCCACGTCCATCCGCACCGGGCCGGCCTCCAGGGCCGCCGGGGTGACCTCCTCCGGCTCGCCGCGGCGGCGCAGGACCGCGCGGATGCGGGCGACCAGCTCGCGGGAGGAGAAGGGCTTCGTGACGTAGTCGTCGGCTCCTATCTCCAGCCCGACGACCTTGTCGATCTCGCTGTCCTTGGCGGTCACCATGATCACGGGGACGTTGGAGCGGCCGCGCAGCTGCCGGCAGACCTCGGTGCCCGGCAGGCCGGGCAGCATCAGGTCCAGGAGGACGAGGTCGGCGCCGTTGCGCTCGAACTCGTCGAGCCCGTCGGGCCCCGTCGCGGCGATCGCGACCTCGAAGCCTTCCTTGCGGAGCATGTAGGACAGGGCGTCGCTGAAGGATTCCTCATCCTCGACGACGAGCACTCGGGTCACGGAAGGACCTCCGGGGAGGGGACGACTGGTTCTGGGTCGAGCTGGGGTCGAGCGGGGCCGGAGGCCGGGGCGGGCTCCGGCCCGCCGGTGGCGTCCGGGGCGGGCGCCGGGGCCGGGGTGGCCGCCTCGGGGAGCCTCAGGGTGAACGTGGAGCCCTGGCCCTCGGAGCTCCACACCGACACCTCCCCGCCGTGCGAGGCCGCCACGTGCTTCACGATCGCGAGGCCCAGTCCGGTTCCGCCGGTGGCGCGGGAGCGGGCCGGGTCCACCCGGTAGAAGCGTTCGAAGACGCGTTCGCGGTCCTTCTCGGGGATGCCGATGCCCTGGTCGGTCACGGCTATCTCGATCAGGTCCCCGCCCGGCGCGGTCACCCGGCGGGCGGCGATCCCGACCCGGGTGCGGGCCGGGCTGTAGTTCACGGCGTTCTCCACCAGGTTGCCGAGGGCCGCGGCCAGCTGCCCCCGGTGTCCCCATACCCGCAGGTCGGCGGTGCCGCCGGCGGCCATGGTGATCTGCTTGGAGGTGGCCGTGTGCCGGCAGCGGTCGATGGCCTCCGCCACGAGCGTGTCCACCCGTACCGGCTCGGCGTCCTCCAGTGCCTCGTCGTTCTGCACCCGGGAGAGGTCGATGAGCTCCTGTACGAGGTTGATCAGGCGGGTGGCCTCGATCTGCATGCGGCCCGCGAAGCGGGTGACCGCCTCGGGGTCGTCCGCGGCGTCCATCACCGCCTCGGAGAGCAGGGAGATCGCGCCGACCGGGGTCTTCAGCTCGTGCGAGACGTTCGCGACGAAGTCGCGGCGCACCGCTTCGATGCGGCGGGCCTCGGTGAGGTCCTCGACCAGCAGGAGCACCAGCCGGGAGCCCAGCGGGGCGACGCGGGCGGAGACCGCGAGGGCCTCGCCGCGGCCGGTCCCGCGCCGGGGCAGGTCGAGCTCGATCTGGCGTATCTCACCGTCGCGGCGGGTGTCACGGGCCATGTGGAGCATGGGCTCCACGGCGAGCTTCCCGCCGCGGACCAGGCCCAGGGCGTAAGCCGCCGAGCTGGCCTTGACCACCGCGTCGCCCTCGTCGAGGACGACGGCGGAGGAGCGGAGTACGGAGAGCACCGTGTCCACGCCGGGCGGGAGCACCGCGTTGATGTCGGGGCGCATGGAGCTCCTCGTGGGGCGGGCTTGGTCGCGCTCGCTCCAGCGGAACGCCAGCATCGCGATCACACCGGTGCAGAGACCGGCGATCGCAGCAGCTGCGGCGACCGCCGCGTTCACGTCCATGTGTCCAGGTTAAGCAGCCTCGACGACACTTCCACAGCCGTTCGGGTGGCAGCTCGAACAGTCGTCGCCCAGAGTTCACCCTGACGACGGTGTTGATTCATTTGTGATGCCGGAGTCGGACGCGTTGGCGGCCGAACGTGTCAACGTGGGGCCCGACGGACCACACCGCAGCAGAAGGCAAGCAGGCAGGAGAAGGACACATGCGCGACGCGTACCACGAGGAACTGGACTCGATCGGAGAGAGCCTGGTCGAGATGGCCCGGCTCGTCGGTTCCGCGATCGGGCGGGCCACGACCTCCATGCTGGACGCCGACCTGAAGCTCGCCGAGAGCGTGATCGCCGCCGACCAGAAGGTCGACGACCTCCAGCACGACCTGGAGGCGCGCGCCATCGCCCTGCTGGCCCGCCAGCAGCCGGTCGCCACGGACCTGCGCATCGTCGTCACCTCGCTGCGCATGAGCGCCGACCTGGAGCGCTCCGGCGACCTGGCGCAGCACGTGGCGAAGCTGGCCCGGCTGCGGTTCCCGGACCGCGCGGTGCCGCGCGACCTGCACGCGACGATCCTGGAGATGGGACAGCTGGCGCAGCGCCTGATGGCGAAGGCGGCCGAGGTCATCATCACGAAGGACGTCGACCTGGCCCTCCAGCTGGAGCAGGACGACGACGAGATGGACCAGCTGCACCGCACCCTCTTCCAGCACCTGATGGACGACCGCTGGAAGCACGGCATCGAGACGGCCGTGGACGTGACCCTGCTGGGCCGCTACTACGAGCGGTTCGCGGACCACGCGGTGTCGGTGGCCAAGCGCGTCGTGTACCTGGTGACGGGCGAGCACGCGGACGAGCTGCAGCAGCCGACGCAGGTCGAGGGCGTCTGACCGCCGCTCCGACCGCTCCGGCGTTCCGCGCCCCTGCGGGGCCCCAATGCGCCGTTGACGCGCCGCTGTGGCTGGGCATGAATGAGGCGAAGGCACTGCGCCGTCCTGTACGACGTCCCGTACGCCGCCTGCGAGGAGGATCCATGCCCGATTCCCCCGTCCCCATCACCCCGGAGCAGGAGCAGCCGCCCCGTCCGGAGCCCCTGCGCCTGCCCCTGCTCGCGGCCTGTGGCTGCGGCTCAGGCTGCGGCTGCGGCTGCCAGTCCGGCGCCCCCTGCCAGTGCGGGGGCTGACGGCCCCGGCCGCCGCCCGCACCACCACGGAAGGGCCCCGTCCGACGTACCGGACGGGGCCCTTTCGCGTGTGCGTGAGGACTACTTCTTGCCCTGGTTCTTGACGGCCTCGATGGCGGCCGCGGCGGCCTCCGGGTCGAGGTAGGTGCCGCCCGGGGTGAGGGGCTTGAAGTCGGCGTCGAGCTCGTAGGAGAGCGGGATGCCGGTGGGGATGTTCAGGCCCGCGATGTCGGCGTCGGAGATGCCGTCGAGGTGCTTGACCAGGGCGCGCAGGGAGTTGCCGTGCGCGGCGACCAGGACGGTGTGGCCGTCGAGGAGGTCCGGGACGATCGAGTCGTACCAGTACGGGAGCATGCGGACGACGACGTCCTTGAGGCACTCGGTGCGCGGGCGCAGCTCCGGCGGGATGGAGGCGTAGCGCGGGTCCGCGGACTGGGAGAACTCGGTGCCGTCCTCGAGGGCCGGAGGCGGGGTGTCGTACGAGCGGCGCCACAGCATGAACTGCTCCTCGCCGAACTCGGCGAGGGTCTGGGCCTTGTCCTTGCCCTGGAGGGCACCGTAGTGGCGCTCGTTCAGGCGCCAGGAGCGGTGGACGGGGATCCAGTGGCGGTCGGCGGACTCAAGGGCCAGCTGCGCGGTGCGGATGGCGCGCTTCTGGAGGGAGGTGTGCACGACGTCGGGGAGCAGGCCGGCGTCCTTGAGCAGCTCACCGCCGCGGACCGCCTCCTTCTCGCCCTTCTCGTTGAGGTTGACGTCCACCCAGCCGGTGAACAGGTTCTTCGCGTTCCATTCGCTCTCGCCGTGGCGGAGGAGGATCAGCTTGTACGGTGCGTCGGCCATGCGTACGAGCCTAGTGGACGGCCGGGGGCGCCCGCGCGCGGTCCTGGGGCGGGCCGGCGGTGGGGTCGATTGACGGCGGGCGTCAATTGAGTGGCGGGCCGCGAGCCCCTCTCGTAATGTGCCGGACGGATCAGCGACTCTTACACCGCCCGGGGGAATCCTTATGTCCGTTGCCCGTTTGAGCCGTGCCGCCCGGGAGAGCGTCGCGGGTCTGCCACGCGCGTTCTGGTGGTTGTGGGCCAGCACGCTCGTCAACCGGCTCGGGGCCTTCGTCGCCACGTTCATGACCTTGTACCTGACCCTGGAGCGGGGCTACTCGGCCTCCTTCGCGGGACTGGTGGCCGCCCTGCACGGGCTGGGCGGGGTCGTCTCCTCGCTGGGGGCGGGGGTGATGACCGACCGGCTGGGGCGGCGGCCGACGATGCTGGTGGCGCAGGTGTCCACGGCGGGCACGGTGGCGCTTCTGGGGTTCATGGAGCACCCGGCGGCGATCGCGGCGGTGGCGCTGCTGGTGGGGATGGCCTCGAACGCCTCCCGCCCGGCGGTCCAGGCGATGATGGCCGACATCGTCCGGCCCGAGGACCGGGTACGGGCCTTCGCGCTGAACTACTGGGCCATCAACCTGGGCTTCGCGGTGAGCTCGGTGGCGGCGGGGCTGGTCGCCGAGTACAGCTACCTGGCGGGGTTCCTGGGCGAGGCGGCGCTGACGCTGCTGTGCGCGGTGCTGGTGTTCGTGAAGCTGCCGGAGTCGCGGCCGGCGGTGGACGCGGGTCCTGTCGCGCAGGCGGCGCCCGAGGTCGGGCTGGGGACCGTGCTGCGGGACGGGCGGTTCATGGGGGTCGTGGGGCTGTCGTTCCTGATCTCCCTGATCTTCACGCAGGGCTCGGTGGGCCTGCCGGTGGCGATGGGCGCGGCCGGGTTCTCGCCTGGCGACTACGGGCTGGTCGTCGCGGTGAACGGGGTGCTGATCGTGGCGCTCCAGCTGCCGGTGACCCGGCTCATCGAGCACCGGGACCCGCGGCGGCTGCTGGTGGTCTCGGCGCTGCTGGCGGGGTACGGGTTCGCGATGACGGCGTTCGCGGGGCCGCTGTGGGCGTACGCGCTGACGGTGTGCGTGTGGACGCTGGCGGAGATCGTGAACTCGCCGACGCAGATGGGGCTGGTGGTGCAGCTGTCGCCGGTGCACGGGCGTGGGCGGTACCAGGGGATGTACACGATGTCCTGGTCGGTGGCCTCGCTGGTGGCTCCGCTGATGTCGGGCCTGGTGATCGACGGCTGGGGGGCCGGGTGGCTGTGGGCGACGACGGGCGTCCTGGGGACGGTGGCGGCCGGGGGGTACCGGGTCCTGATGCGGGGCCTGCCGGGGGCGGCCGGCGCCGCCTCCTCCGGGGGGTCGGCCGGCGGTACCGGGGCGGCGTCTGCCGAGGCCGGTGCCGGCGGGGGTGCGGCCGGGCCGGTGGCGGCCCCTGCCGAGGCGTAGGCCCGCCCCCTGCCTGGGGGCTCCGCCCCCAGAC
>NZ_JBHVUQ010000123.1:0-22800 GCF_042884105.1 Streptomyces sp. NPDC058157 | reverse complement strand
GCCCCAACCCCTCCCTGAGACCGCCCCGCCGGGACCCCGCCCTCCCCAGTACCGGCCGGCTTTGGGCGTTCGCCCTGCCGCGGCCCGCCGAGCCGCAGGTCCCGCCCCACTTCCCTGAAGCCGGGCCTCAGAACGCCGGGCGCTCCGGGTCCAGCGTCGCCCGGCCCTCCGTCGGGGACGAGGCTTCCGCGAAGCGGCGTTGGGGGATGCGGCCCGCTCGGTGGGCCAGGCGGCCCGCCGAGACGGCGTCGCGCATGGCCGCCGCCATCAGGGCCGGCTCCTGGGCCCGGGTCACCGCCGAGGCCAGCATGACCGCCGCGCAGCCCAGCTCCATCGCCAAGGCGGCGTCCGACGCCGTCCCCGCGCCCGCGTCCAGGATCACCGGGATCCCGGCCCGCTCCACGATCAGCTCGAAGTTGTGCGGGTTGCGGATGCCCATCCCGGAGCCGATGGGGGAGCCCAGCGGCATGATCGCCGCGCAGCCCACGTCCTCCAGCTTCCGGGCCAGCACCGGGTCGTCGTTGGTGTACGGCAGGACCGTGAAGCCCTCGTCGACCAGGACCTCCGCCGCGTCGAGCAGTTCCACGCCGTCCGGCAGCAGGGTCCGTTCGTCCGCGACCACCTCCAGCTTGATCCAGTCCGTGCCCAGTGCCTCGCGCGCCAGCCGGGCCGTCAGGACGGCCTCGCCGGCGGTGAAGCAGCCCGCGGTGTTCGGCAGGACCGCGATGCCCAGCCTGGACAGCACGGACAGGACCGAGCCCTGCACCGTCGGGTCCAGGCGGCGCATCGCCACGGTGGTCAGCTCGGTGCCGGAGGCGACCAGGGCGCGTTCCAGGATCTCCAGGCTCGGGGCGCCGCCCGTGCCCATGATCAGGCGGGAGGAGAAGGTCCGGCCGCCCAGGGTGAACAGGTCGTCGGCCATGGTGCTCAGCCTCCCTGGACCGCGGTGAGGACCTCGACCCGGTCGCCGTCGCCGACCGGGGTCAGGGGCCACTGGCCGCGCGGGACGACCGTCTCGTTGAGGGCGGCGGCCACGCCGGAGGGGGCCGCGGTGAGGGTGGCGACCACCGTGTCGAGGGTGGTGCCGGCCGCGACCTCGCGCGGCTCGCCGTTGACGGAGATGGTCATGCGTACGACTCCTGACGTGCGGGGGAGAAGCGGCGGGGGGAGAAGGGGCGGGCGATCTCCGGCACGGCGCCGGTGGTCAGCAGCTCCGCCATCACGTCGCCGGTGAGCGGGGTCAGCAGCACCCCGTTGCGGTAGTGGCCGGTGGACAGGTGCAGTCCGGGCAGGTCGGTCGGGCCGAGCAGCGGCGCGTTGTCGGGGGAGCACGGGCGCAGCCCGGCCCGGGTCTCGACGAGCGGCAGCTCGGTGATGCCGGGGACCAGCTCGTGGGCGTCGCGCAGCAGCTCGTAGACCCCGCCGGCGGTGACGGTGGTGTCCCAGCCGAGTTCCTCGCTGGTGGCGCCGACGACGAGTTCGCCGTTCTCGCGCGGGACCAGGTAGACGTGACTGCCGCGCACCACGGCCCGTACCGTCCGCGACAGGAACGGTGCGTAGGCGGGCGGTACGGCCAGCCGCAGCACCTGTCCCTTGACCGGCCGTACGGGCGGCAGCACCTGCTCCGGTACGCCTTCGAGCCGGCCGCTGAGCGAGCCGGCGGCCAGGACGACCTGGTCGGCGAGGAGCTCGGTGCCGTCGTCGAGGAGCGCCCCGCGGGCCCGGTCGGCGGTGACGAGGAGCCGGCGGGCGCTGGTGCGGTGGATGTGGACCCCGGCCCGTTCGCAGGCGGTGAGCAGGGCGGCGGCGAGGCGGCGCGGGTCGACCTGGTGGTCGCCGTCGACGCGCAGCCCGCCGCGTACCCCGGGGGCGAGCATGGGCTCCAGGCGGCGGCACTCGCGGCCGGTGAGCCACTCGGACTCCAGGCCGCAGCGCCGCTGGAGGGCGTGCAGTTCCCGCAGGTGGAGGCGGTCGTCGGCGTCGAGGGCGACGGCGAGGGTGCCGCAGGCGCGGTAGCCGAGGTCCATGCCGCCGCTGGCTTCGGCGAGCTCGGCGGCGAACGCGGGGTAGCGGGCGGCGGAGGCGAGGTTGAGCCCCAGCAGGGTCTCCTCGCCGTAGTGCAGCTCGGTGACGGCGGCGAGCATGCCGGCGGCGACCCGGGCGGCGCCGCCCCCGGGGTCGGGGTCGGCGAGCGCGGTGCGCAGCCCGTGCCGGGCCGCCCGCCAGGCGGTGACCAGGCCGATGATCCCGCCACCGATGACGAGGACGTCGTGGCCCCGTTGCTCGGACCGCTGCCCGGAACGTTGCCCGGACCGCTGCCCGGACCGTTGCCCGGACCGCTGCCCGGACCGCGGCCCGGACCGTTGCCCGGACCGGTCGTCGGATCCCTTGTCGGATGCGTGCATGGGCGTCCAGCCCCTCCCTTCGCCGGCATGACCCGGATCAGGTTCGTACGGTCGGAGGCCGGCCAGCCTCCCTCTCAGCCCGGTGCGCCCGGACTCCCGCGATAGGTACGGTGGCCAGACTAACCCCGGGGCCGGTGGCGGGTAAGGCTGCCTCCCCGCGGTGGACGCCCCCCGCTTTCCTGACGGGTCGTCAGGTGGCTAGGCTGGTCGTGTGATCGAGCAGACGCAGCAGCAGACGGAAAAGACCGGGCCCGGTGTCGTGATCGTCGGCGCCGGGATGGCCGGCGTGCAGACCGCGGTGGCCCTGCGGGAACAGGGCTGGACCGGCCCCGTGACCCTGCTGGGCGCCGAGCCCCACCAGCCCTACGACCGGCCCCCGCTCTCCAAGGCGGTGCTGCTCGGCAAGGCCGAGGACTCCGCCTTCGACGTCGACTTCGAGGGCCTGCGCATCACCCTGCGCCTGGGGACCGAGGTCACCGGCCTGCGCGCCGCCGACCGCGAGCTGGACACCGAGGCCGGTCCCGTCCCGTACGAGGTCCTCGTCCTGGCCACCGGGGCCACCCCGCTGACCCTGCCCGGCACCGGCGGCGTCCCCGGCGTCCACCTGCTGCGCACCCTCGACGACGCCGCCCGGCTGCGCCCCGTGCTGGCCGCCGCCCCCGAGGTCGTCGTGGTCGGGGCCGGCTGGATCGGCGCCGAGTTCGCCACCGCCGCCCGCGAGGCGGGCTGCGCCGTCACCGTCGTCGAGGCGGCCGACCGGGTCCTGGCCGGGGCCCTGCCCGCCGAGGTCGCCGCCCCCATGGCCCGCTGGTACGCCGGGGCCGGGGCCACCCTGCTCACCGGGGCCCGGGTGGCCGGGATCGAAGAGGGCCGGGTGCTCCTCGCGGACGGCGGCGAGTTGCCCGCCGGGGCGGTCGTCGTCGGCATCGGCGCCCGCCCCGCCACCGACTGGCTCGCCGGCAGCGGCGTCGAGCGGGGCCCCGACGGCTCCGTCACCGCCGACGCCCACCTGCGCACCTCCCTGCCCGGGGTGTACGCCGTCGGCGACTGCTCCTCCTTCCCGTCGGCCCGCTACGGGACCCGGCTGCTGGTCCACCACTGGGACAACGCCCTCCAGGGCCCCCGCGCCGTCGCGGCGAACATCGTCGCCGGGGAGCCCGTCCAGGCCTACGACCCCGTGCCGTACTTCTGGTCGGAGCAGTTCGGCCGCTTCGTGCAGTACGCGGGCCACCACGGCGGCGCCGACACCCTGCTGTGGCGCGGCGACCCGGACGGCGAGAGCTGGTCGGTGTGCTGGCTGCGCGGGGACGCCCTCGTCGCCGTCCTGGCCGTGGGCCGTCCCCGGGACCTGGCCCAGGGGCGCAAGCTGATCGAGTCGGGCACCCCCGTCGACCCGGCCAAGGCGGCCGACCCGGGCGTCCCGCTGAAATCGGCCGTCGCCTGACGGACCGCCCCCGGCAGGGGCCCGTACCCGGACGCGGGCCCCGATCCGGACACATCGCCGCCCACCGGGCCGGACCCGGACGGACGGGGCCGGGTACCGACCGCCCCGCCGAGGTGGCAGGCTTGTGTCCGTGACCGAGATTGACGCAAAGATCGATGCCCTCGTCCCCTCCTGGCTGTACCTCCCCGACATCGCGGAGATGCTCGACATCGAGGTGACCCGGGTCCGCCAGATGGTCAAGGAAGGGCAGCTGATCGCCGTACGCCGGGGCGAGAACCGCGCCCTGCAGGTTCCGGCCCAGTTCATCGACGGCGACAAGGTCGTCAAGGGACTCGTCGGCCTGCTGACCGTACTGCGCGACGACCGCTTCTCCGACGAGGAGATGCTGGAGTGGCTCTTTACCGAGGACTCCTCCCTGCCCGGCACCCCCGTGCAGGCGCTGCGCGAGAACCGCGGCACGGAGGTGAAGCGCCGCGCCCAGGCGCTCGCCCTCTGAGCGGCTGATCCACGGACGCGGGCGGGCCGGGTAACCTCGGCCCGCCCGCATTCCCATCATCACCAGGGGGTACTCCCATGCAGCAGCTGTCCGACGCCCGGCTCTACCTGTGCACGGACGCCCGCAAGCGGCAGGGGGACCTCCCCGAGTTCCTCGACGCCGTCCTGGCCGGCGGCGTCGACATCGTCCAGCTCCGCGACAAGGGCATGGAGGCCGGAGAGGAACTCGAACACCTCCAGGTCTTCGCCGAGGCCGCCCGCCGCCACGGCAAGCTCCTCGCGGTCAACGACCGCGCCGACGTCGCGCACGCCATCGGCTCCGACGTCCTGCACCTCGGCCAGGGCGACATCCCCGTCCCCGCCGCCCGCGCCATCCTCGGCCGGGAGGTCCTGATCGGCCGCTCCTGCCACTCCGAGTCCGAGGTCGACGCCGCCGTCGCCGAACCGGGCGTGGACTACTTCTGCACGGGCCCCTGCTGGCCCACCCCCACCAAGCCCGGCCGCCACGCCCCGGGCCTCGGCCTCGTGCGCCACGCGGCCTCCCTGGAGCAGGACCGCCCCTGGTTCGCCATCGGGGGCATCGACGCCGGGAACCTGGACGAGGTCCTCGACGCCGGGGCCACCCGTGTCGTGGTCGTCCGCGCGATCACCGAGGCCACCGACCCCGGCGCCGCCGCCGCCGACCTGGCCAAGCGGGTCCGCGCCCGGCTGGGCTGACGGATCCCGCGCGGCCGGCCTCGTCACGCACTCGCGTGCGGCTCGTGCCGCGCTCGGGCGGGCGCCCCGGTGTCCAAAAATCTGTCCAATGGATGGACAGCGCTTCGGCGTCCGGCGGGGCGCGTCTAACCTGCCGGTATGGCCCTTGGTACCGCTTCCACCTGGTCGGACCGTGCACACACGGTCCGCGACCTCCTCGCGTCCGGAGCCTCGTATTCCTTCGAGTTCTGGGCCCCCCGGACCGAGAAGGGTGAGCGCAACCTCTGGAACGCGCTCCGCCGGATCGAGGCGGTCGCCCCGAGCTTCGTCTCCGTCACGTACGGGGCCGGCGGCTCCACCCGGGGCGGCACCGTCCGCGCCACCCAGCAGATCGCCGCCGACACCACGCTGACCCCCGTCGCGCACCTCACCGCGGTGGACCACTCCATCGCCGAGCTGCGCCACGTGATCGGCCAGTTCGCCGACGCCGGCATCCGCAACATGCTCGCCCTGCGCGGCGACCCGCCGGGCGACCCCATGGGCACCTGGGTCAAGCACCCCGAGGGCGTCGACTACGCGGCCGACCTCGTGCGCCTGCTCAAGGAGTCCGGTGACTTCTGCGTCGGCGTCGCGGCCTTCCCCGAGATGCACCCCCGCTCGGACAACTGGGATTCGGACATCCGGCACTTCGTGGACAAGTGCCGCGCCGGGGCGGACTACGCCATCACCCAGATGTTCTTCGATCCCGAGCATTATCTGCAGCTGCGCGACAGGGTCCAGAAAGCGGGCTGCGAGACCCCGATCATCCCCGAAGTCATGCCTGTTGTGGGCATCAAGCAGCTCGACCGGCTGCCCCAGCTGAGCAACGCGGTCTTCCCTGACGCCGTGAAAGACCGCATGCACGCCGTCAAGGACGATCCGGCCGCTGTACGCTCCATTGGCATCGAGTTCGCCACGGAGTTCTGCGCGCGGCTGCTGTCCGAAGGTGTTCCGGGACTGCACTTCATCACGCTGAACAATTCCACGGCGACTCTCGAAATCTACGAGAACCTGGGCCTGCACCAGCGGGCCTGATCGGCCGTCTCCCGTCTCCCGCGCGGTACGGCCGTACCGAGAGGGGCCTTGCATGGGAATGACGGTCCTCTACATCGCGTTCGCTTTCGTCGCGTTGTGGCTGCTTGCCGAGGTCCTGATGCAGTACAAGGCCCGGCTGCGCTGGCGCCTGCTCGCCTTCGCCGGGTTCCTCGGCGTCGTCGCCGGGGTCATACTGCCGTCGGTGCTCGTCATCGCCGCCGGCGCGGCGGCCTTCGCCGTCGGCCAGACCCTGGTGACGCTCTCCTTCCGCAAGGGCTTCGTCGCCGGCTGGGCCCTGCGCAAGGGCAAGGACGGCGGCCCCGCACGCCAGGAGCCGCAGAGCAGACGCCGCCGCTCCGGGCGCGGCGCACAGCGCCCGGAGCCCGCGCTGGAGGTGACCGGGCTGGAGTACGGCTCCCCGGACCCGGCCGCCCCGCGCGCCGACGCCCACGACGACGCCGACGACCGGGACGAGCGCAACGTCTTCACCCCGCAGCCGGTGCCCGAGGAGACCGGCTCGTACGGGATACAGAGCTTCGCCCCCCAGCAGCAGGACCCCACCACCGCCTTCGCCTCCCCGTTCGCCGCGGACGGGCAGGGCGGCGGCCAGCACGGCGCCTACTACGACCCCGGCCAGGGCCAGGGGGGCTACGACTACACCGGCGGGTACCCGGCGGGCGACCAGCAGGTCTACGCCGCCTACTCCGACCCGTACATCGGCACCGGCGGGGCGGTCTCCCCGGGCCAGCCGTACGACTACCCGCACTACGACCCCGCGCAGCAGCAGTACTCCATGGACACCCCGCCCGGCGGGGTGTGGGTCCCGCAGCAGCGTGCCACCGACGCGGCCCCGCAGCCCTACCCGGAACAGGACCCGCAGCAGCCGCAGCAGCAGCCGCAGCAGGGGTACCCGTACCAGGGCAACGGCGAGTACGGGCAGTACCGCCACTGAGGTGGACGAGGGGAGGGCCCGGCTCGCACGAGCCGGGCCCTCCCCTTTGCCGGCGCCCCCGGGGCTCACTGCGAGCCGCGGAACTCCGCCCCCTCGACGATCAGGCCCGCCACCAGGGCCCCCGTCATCCCCGCGTGCGCGAGCCCGCCCCCGGGGTGCGCCCAGCCCCCCGCGAGGTACAGCCCGGGCAGCCCCGTGGCGTTGGCCGGGTACAGCAGGCGTCCGCCGTCGCCGGGCAGGGCCGGGGCGGGTACCGAACCGCCGACGGCGCCCGTGGCCCTCTCCGCGTGCTCCGGGGTGCGCACCTCCTGCCACAGCAGCCGCTTGCGCAGGTCGGGGACGGCCCGTGCGGCGAGGTCCAGCAGCTTCTCCGGGTCCGGCACCGCGGCCCCGCCGGCGGGGCCGCAGACGGCGCTCACGGTGACCGCCTCGTGGTCCGCGTCGGGCCGGGTGGACGGGTCGTCCGGGCGCAGCACCGTGACGAGCTGGACGGCGGCGGAGCCGGGGGAGTGCACCAGCGTGCGGTGGACGGCGTCCTCGGGGCGGCCGCCGCGCAGGGCGAGCAGCAGGGTCAGCCGGCCGGGAACGGAGCCGCCCCGGGCCGGCACGCTGCCGCGCGGCCAGGACACCGAGCCGGCCGGGAGCTGCCGGGGGTCGATCCCGCAGACCACGGAGTCGGCGGCCGCCTCGGTGCCGTCGGCCAGCCGGACCCCGGCCGCCCGGCCGTCCCGGGTCAGGACGCCCTTGACGGGGGCGCCGAAGACGAACTCCACCTTCCGCTCCAGGCACCGCTCGTACACGGCGGTGGCCAGCTCGCGCATGCCGCCGCGCACGTACCAGGTGCCGAAGGTCTGCTCCATGTACGGCAGGGCCGCCGCGGCGGCGGGCGCCGAGTCGGGGTCGAGCCCGTACGCCAGGACCCGGCCGCGCAGCAGCTCCCCGAGCCCGCCGCCCAGCTCGCGCCGGGCCACCTCGGCCAGGGTCGGCCGGCGGCGGCGCAGCAGGCCGCTGCCGCGCAGCGCCGGGTAGGGGTCGTGCCCCAGGACCTGCCAGTCGGGGCGCAGCGGCTCCTCCAGCAGGGGGCGGCGGGTGGCGTCCCAGGTGTCGCGGGCGCGGCCCAGCAGGTCGTTCCAGCGGTCGCCGGCGCCCGTGCCGAAGGTCTCGTCGAGGGCGGCGGCGACGCCGCCCCGGGAGGTGCCGGGGAGGGTGACGGCGGCGTGGTCCAGGACGTGCCGGACGGCCGGGTCCACCTGGACCATCTCGACCAGGTCCTCCAGCGGCCGCTTGCCGGTCTTCACGAACAGGTCGCGGTAGACGGCGGGCAGGTGCAGCAGGCCGGGGCCGGTGTCGAAGGCGAAGCCGTCGCGCTCGTACCGGCCGAGCGCGCCGCCGTAGGTGGAGCCGCGCTCGTAGACCGTCACCTGGTGGCCCGCCACGGCCAGCCGGGCCGCCGTCGCCATCGCGCCCATGCCGGCGCCGATCACCGCAATTCTTGCCATGGCGCTGAGCCTATCGAGCGATCGTCCTACCCATCGAGCGAGGTCAGCGGGTCAGTACGGGGGAGCCCCGCGGACCGCCGCCAGGCGTTTCTCCTCCCGGCGCTGGGCCCGCCGCCTGCGGTAGCGGCGGATCCGGCTCCAGAGGAAGACGATCAGGGCGAGACCGGCGGCGAGCAGGACGGCCGCGATGACGGCGGCGGCCGTCGGATGGAACATGGCGAACGTGACGAGTCCGCCGACGCCCAGGTCCTCGGCCGTGCTCAGCACGAAGTTGCTGAAGGGCTCGGGGGAGGTGTTGACGGCCATCCGGGTGCCGGCTTTGACGAGATGGCTGGCCAGCGCCGTGGAGCCGCCGAGGGCGCCGGCGGCGAGGTCGGGCAGCGAGCCGCTCTGTCCGGCCAGCAGGGCGCCGATCACGGCCCCGGAGACCGGGCGGATCACCGTGTGGACGGTGTCCCACACGGAGTCCACGTACGGGATCTTGTCCGCGACGGCCTCGCACAGGAACAGCACGCCCGCCACGACGAGCACGTCGGTGCGCTGGAGGGAGGCCGGGACCTCGTCGGTCAGGCCGGTCGCGCCGAAGACGCCGAGCAGGAGGACCACGGCGTAGGCGTTGATCCCGCTGGCCCAGCCGCTGGTGAAGACCAGGGGGAGCACACTCACACCGGCATCATGCCGCAGGGACGCGGAAAACGGTGAGGGACGGCCGCCATCGCGCGGCCGTCCCTCACCGGACGGAACGGGATGCGGGGGCTAATGCCCCTGTTCGTCCCGGCGGCGCTGCCACCGGTCCTCGATACGGGTCATCATCGACCGACGCTGCCGGTTCTGCCCGCGGGCGGAACCGCCTGCACTTCCGGAGACGGGCTGTTCGCCGGGCTTGGGTGCCTTGCGCCAACCGGTGACCACGAGGACCGTACAGGCCAGCATGACGAGGAATCCCACCACGCTGATCCAGAGCACTTCCTGCCAGATCACACCGGTCATGAGGAGCGCGATACCCACCACAATGCCTGCGACTGCCTGGTAGACCCGTCGCCGGGTGTACGTGCGCAGTCCACTGCCCTCAAGCGCTGTCGCGAACTTGGGGTCTTCGGCGTACAGCGCTCGCTCCATCTGCTCGAGCATGCGCTGCTCGTGCTCCGAGAGCGGCACGGGAGTCCTCCTCATCCGTCGGTCGCGGGGGGTAGCGACCAGGGGTCCCCTTCAGGATAGGCGGGGAATCGCCCCCGTGACACCCGCCCTCTACGCCACATTCTGCACATCGCTGAGCGAGAAACCACTTCGTCGAAACGTACCGTCACCAGCGCGGTCACTGAGGCGCTTATTCCCCAATGAGAGGTCCGCCATGCCGAGCGGTGGTCCGATCATACGGGTCACGGCGCGGGAACGGAGGGGTCTCGCGCAGGTAAACCCTGCGGATCAGGCGGGCTTCTCGCCGAGGACGTGCAGCTGGGTGGCCACCGCGTGGAAGGCGGGCAGCTCGGCGGCGGCCTCCTCCAGACGCAGCAGCGCCTCCACCGCGTCCGGCTCGGTGTCCACGAGCACGCCGGGCACCAGGTCGGCGAAGACCCGCACCCCGTGCACCGAGCCGACCTCCAGGCCGGCCCCGCCGACGAGCTCCGCGAGCTGCTCGGCGGTGAAGCGGCGCGGCACCGGGTCGCCGGAGCCCCAGCGCCCGGCCGGGTCGGTGAGCGCGGTGCGGGCCTCGGTGAAGTGCCCGGCGAGCGCCCGCGCCAGGACGGCCCCGCCGAGGCCGGCGCCGAGCAGGCTGAGGACGCCGCCGGGGCGCAGCGCGGCGACGGCGTTGGCCACGCCCTCGGCCGGGTCGTCCACGTACTCGAGCACGCCGTGGCAGAGCACCACGTCGTAGGCGTCCCGCTCGACGACGTCCAGCAGGCCCTGGGCGTCGCCCTGGACCCCGCGCACCAGGTCGGCCACGCCCTCCTCGGCGACCCGGCGCTCCAGCCCGAACAGCGCGTTCGGGCTGGGGTCGACCACGGTCACCCGGTGGCCCAGCCGGGCGACGGGCACGGCGAACTTGCCGGTGCCGCCGCCGGTGTCGAGGACGTCCAGCACATCCCGCCCGGTCGCCTTCACCCGGCGGTCGAGGGCCTCCTTGAGGACCTCCCACACCACGGCGGTGCGGAGGGAGGCACGGGGGCGGGAAGTGTCCGACACGGCTGATGGCTCCTCGGCGGCGTTGGGTCGGGGTGCGGTGCTCGCCCCACCCTATTGCCTCGGCCGACCGCGCAGCTCATCCCGCGTCCGGACGCTCCGGGCGGGGCTGGGGGAGGGGCTGCGCCACGGGCTGCAGCGCGAGCATCCGCTCCACCAGGCGCAGGAACATCCCGGCCTCCCGTACGAGGTCGTCCGCGTCCCGGCCGGTGGCCGCGTCCGGTATGCCCGCCTCCGCCCGGGCCCGGCGGGCGGCGCCCGAGGCGAACAGGGCGCTCCACTCGGTCAGCTCCGGCGCGACCTCCGGGAGCACCTCCCACGCGCTGCGGATCCGGGGCCGCCGCCTGGGGTGGACCGGCTCGGGCCGGGCGCGCGCGGCGAGCACCGCCGCGGCGGCGCGCAGGGCGGCGAGGTGGGCGGTGGCGTACCGCTCGCCCGGCCGGGGCAGCAGGGCGGCCTCGGCCAGGCCGCTGCGGGCCTTGGCGAGCAGGTCCAGGGCGGCCGGGGGCGCGGCCGACCTGCGCGGGACGGGGTGGACAGGGGACGGGGACGGTGTGGCCATGACGAACCTCCTGTCGTTGCGTGGTGCTGGCGGGTGGTGCGCGGTTTGCGTTGCTGGACCCATCGTGACGCCCCCCACTGACAATCGCCCTGACCTGCGCCTTTCCCCCCAAAGTCCCCCTCGTCTACCGACTTTGGTCCCGAACCTGCTAGTTTTTGAACTGACTGGTCAGTTCAAAAGGAGGGGGAGTGGCGTGGACAGCCCGCACGGCGCCGCCGTCAAGGCCGAGGGCTTCGGACTCAAGGGCCCGCGCGGCTGGGTCTTCCAGGACATCGCGATCGACGCCGCACCCGGCTCGCTCCTCGCGGTGGAAGGCCCTTCCGGCAGCGGCCGCACCTGCCTGCTCCTGGCCCTCACGGGCCGGATGAAACCCACCGCGGGCCACGCCGAGATCGGCCGCCACCGCCTCCCGAAGAAGATGGCCGCCGTCCGCCGGATCGCCGCCCTCGGCCCGGTCCCCGGGGTCAACGACCTCGACCAGGCCCTCACCGTCGCCGAACAGCTGCGCGAGGGCGCCATGCTCCAGCGCCGCTACGACGCCCCTGTACGCGCCCTGCTGCGCCCGCGCGGCGCGCACGCCCCGGCCCCGGCCCGGGTCCGGATCGAACAGGCCCTGGCCGCCGTCGGGCTCGACCCGGCCACCCTGCCCAAGGGCCTGCGCACCTCCGTACGGGACCTGGAGCGGCTGGAGGCGATCCGGCTGTCCGTGGCCATCGCCCTGCTGGGCGGCCCCCGGCTGCTGGCCCTCGACGACCTCGACCTCAAGCTCTCGGACGCCGAACGCGCCGAGGCCTGGGCCCTGCTCCGCTCGGTCGCCGCCCGCGGCACCACCGTCCTCGCGGTGTGCAGCGAGGCCCCGGCGGACGTGACGGCGGTCCGTACGGGCCCGCAGACCCCGCCGGCAGCCGCGGCCCCGTCCCTCACCGAGAAGGACGCCGACACCGAGGCTGCCGACACGGGCACCAGTACCGGCACCGGCACCGGCACCGACACCGACGACGAAGACACGAAGGGGGCGGACGATGCGCTCGCCGAAACTGGCCGCGCTTGAGCTGAAGCGGTTCGGGCGGGGGAAGCTGCCCCGGGCCGCCCTCGTCGCGCTGCTCCTGCTGCCCCTGCTCTACGGAGCCCTGTACCTGTGGTCGTTCTGGGACCCGTACAGCCGCCTCGACCAGGTGCCCGTGGCCATCGTCAACGCCGACAAGGGCGCCACCGTCGGCGGTGAGCACCTCGACGTCGGCGGTGAGATCACCCGGAACCTGCGCGAGCGCAAGACCTTCGACTGGCGCGTGGTCGGCGCCGACGAGGCGGCGAAGGGCCTGGAGGACGGGAAGTACTTCCTCTCCCTGACCATGCCCGCAGACTTCAGCGAGAAGGTCGCCTCCAGCGGCGGCGCCGACCCCACCACCGGGGCCCTCCAGGTCCGCACGAACGACGCCAACAACTACATCGTCGGCTCGATCTCCCGCACCGTCTTCTCCGAGGTCCGCTCGGCCGCCTCCACCAAGGCCTCGCGCAAGTTCCTCGACAAGATCTTCGTCTCCTTCTCCGACCTGCACGGCAAGACCGCCGAGGCCGCCGACGGCGCCGACAAGCTCAAGGACGGCGCGGGCAAGGCCCAGGAAGGCGCCAAGGAGCTCGCCGAGGGCCTCGACACGGCCAAGGAGAAGTCCGGCGAGCTCACGGGCGGCCTGAACAAGCTCAACGAGGCCGCCGCCAAGCTGGAGACCGGCTCCCGGCAGGTGGCCGAAGGCACCCAGCAGGTCGCCGACCTGGCGAACGGAGCCGCCGACAAGGCCCGCCCGTTCGTCAAGGACCCCAAGAACCTCGCCGACACCGCCAAGCTGGTCGCCGACACGGCCCACGTCGTCAACAACCACCTCGACAAGGCCGTCGAGCGCGCCCCGGGCGCCGCCGCCAAGTCCAAGGCGGTCTCCACCGGCCTGGACTCGTACTACACCAAGGTGTGCGCGACCCCTGGTGCCTCCCCGCTCGTGGCCTCCTGCGCGGACCTGAAGAAGATCAAGGACGACGCGGCCGAGGCCGCCCTGCTCGCCGGCGACGTGAACACCGTCCTCGGCAACTCCAAGGGCGACATCACCAAGCTCAAGGGGCAGCTGACCGACCTGGAGAACAAGGCCCGCGAACTCGCCGACAAGGCCCCCGGCCTCGCCGGCGACCTGAACGCCGCCGTGGCCAAGGCCAACGCCCTCAACGACGGCGCCCACCAGGTCGCCGACGGCATGGTCAAGCTCCACGCCGGCATCGGCACCGCCGCGGGCGGCTCCGGCAAGCTCGGCGAGGGCGTCGGCAAGCTCGGCGACGGCGCCCAGCAGCTGGACGGAGGCCTGTTCAAGCTGGTCGACGGCACCGGCCAGCTCGCCGGCGGCCTCCACGACGGCGCCGGCAAGATCCCGGACTACGACCAGCGCCAGCGCGACGCCCGTACGCAGGTCATGGCCGACCCGGTCCAGCTCGCCAGCGACCCCCTGCACAAGGCGCCCAACTACGGCACCGGCTTCGCCCCGTACTTCATCCCGCTCTCCCTCTGGGTCGGCGCGATGGTCGCCTACATGCTGATCGCCCCCATGAACAAGCGGGCCCTGGCCGCCGGCGCCTCGGCCTGGCGGATCGCCTTCGCGGGCTGGCTGCCCGTCGTCGGCCTCGGCGCCGCGCAGGTGGGCGCGCTGATGTCCGTACTGCACTGGGGCCTCGGCCTGGAGATGGCCCACCCGGCCCTGACCATCGCCTTCCTGGTCCTGGTCACCGCCTGCTTCGCGGCGATCATCCAGTGGCTCAACGCCAAGTTCGGCGCCGCCGGACGCATCCTGGTCCTCGCGGTCCTGATGCTCCAGCTGACCTCGGCGGGCGGTACCTACCCCGTCCAGACCAGCCCCGGCTTCTTCAACGCCATCCACCCGTACCTGCCGATGTCGTACATCGTCGCGAGCCTGCGCCGCCTCATCACCGGCGGGGACCTCACCCCGGTGTGGCAGGGCGGCCTGGTCCTGCTCGCCTTCACCGCCGGGGCCCTGGCCCTCACCGCCCTCGCCGCCCGCGGCAAGCAGGTGTGGACGATGGACCGGCTGCACCCGGAACTGAGCCTGTAAGGGGCTGTTGACCTGTGAGAATCAGCGCCATGGAAAGCAGCAGCACCACCGCCGGCGGGGCCCGGCGGCAGGCCACGCGACAGAAGCTGTACGAGGCGGCCGTCACCCTCATCGCGGAACAGGGCTTCTCCGCGACCACCGTCGACGAGATCGCCGAACGGGCGGGCGTGGCCAAGGGCACCGTCTACTACAACTTCGCGAGCAAGACCGAACTCTTCGAGGAGCTCCTGCGGCACGGGGTCGGCCTGCTGACCGCCTCGCTGCGGGCGGCCGCGGACGAGACGGAGGAGCGCGGCGGCAGCCGGATCGAGGCCCTCGACGCGATGATCCGGGCCGGCCTGGTCTTCATCCACCGCTACCCGGCCTTCACCCAGCTCTACGTCGCCGAACTCTGGCGCACCAACCGCGCCTGGCAGGGCACGCTGATGGTGGTCCGGGGCCAGGCGGTGGCGGTGGTGGAGTCGGTGCTGCGGGAGGGGGTCGAGCGGGGCGAACTCAGCTCCGAGATCGACGTGCCGCTGACGGCGGCGGCGCTGGTCGGGATGGTGCTGGTGGCCGCGCTGGACTGGCAGGCCTTCCAGAGCGAGCGGTCACTGGACGACGTGCACTCGGCGCTGTCGCTGCTGCTGCGGGGGCGGGTGAGCGGGAGCCGCTGACCCCCGGTCGGCGGTGCCGCCCGGGGGACCGGGCGGCGTAGAACTGAGTATCCGTACCTAGGTGCACAGATGAGTACCCGTACGGATGGGCTCCCACCTGCGGAAACCGCAGACTGGGGGTTGGGGACAAGGGCAGGCCGGCCGGCCCGCACCGCGGACACGGGGCCGCGGAGCGGGCGGCTACTGCCCGGGGAACAGGACGCCGGTGCGGCGGGGCTCGGGGGGAACGAGCCCGGCCGCACCGGCTTTCCGTTTCCCCGTTCCGCCTCGAACGCCGGCGCGGCCACAAGATTCGCCTCGAACGCCGGCGGGGCCGGATTTCGCGCAGCGGCCCCGCCCCAGACCCGTCAGCCCCGGTTGCGGAGGGGGAGGCGGATGCGGCCGCCGAGGCGGGACGCAGTGGCCGACGCGGCAGACAGCCTGGCCGCCGCGGCGGCGGTCAGACGGGCCCCCGAGCGGGGCAGCAGCAGCGCGCGGAGGCGGGCGCCGCGGCCGACGCCGGCCAGGAGGGCCGACCGGGCCGCCAGGACGTCCGCGGTCAGACCCCCGTAGCCGTCGGCCGCGCCCGGCGGCGCGTACAGCGCCCGCTCCACCGCGCCCGCGACCCGGTGCACCGCCTCGGCGGCCTCACCCTCCAGCCGTCCCAGCCGCACGACCCGCTCCGCCGCACCGCGCGGCGACAGCGCCCCGTCGGGCGGCACGCCCACGTCCCAGGCGCAGTCACCCAGCTCCTGCCAGGCGGCCAGGACGTCACCCGAACCGAGCCGCCGCTCCCGCACCCGCCGCCGCCACAGCAGCGGCAGCAGTGGAACGGCCGCCACCAGCAGCACCAGCGCCACCCAGCCGAGGACCGCGCCCGCCGGCACCCCGCCGGACCCGGACCCGGTGCCCTGCTGGGCCACCGGCCCCCCGCACTCGCCGAGCTTCTTCTGCGCCGGCGGGCACGCCTCCCCCTGCGAGGGCGCCGCCGACGGCGCGGCCGCCGACTGCGAGGGCGCCGCGGACGACGCGGACGGCTGCGGGGCCGGGGCCTCCGGGCGGCCGTAGTCCGGCAGGGTGATGCCCGAACGGGGCGTCGGCTCGAACCGGGTCCAGCCCACGCCCTCGAAGTACAGCTCCGGCCAGGCGTGCGCGTCCCGCATCGAGACGTTCACCGTGCCGTCGGACTGCTTCTCGCCGGGGGTGAACCCGACCGCGACCCGCGCCGGTATCCCCAGCGTCCGCGACATCGCCGCCATGGAGAAGGCGAAGTGGACGCAGAAGCCCTCCTTGTCCTCCAGGAAGCGGGCGATGGCCTGCGAACCCGTGCCCGAGGAGACCTTCGTGTCGTAGCGGAACCCGCCGCTCACGGCGAAGAAGTCCTGGAGCTTCACCGCCCGCGCGTAGTCGTTCGTCGCGCCCTGCGTGACCCGCCGGGCCGTCTCCGCCACCACCGGCGGCAGGTTGTCCGGCAGCTTCGTGTACTCCGCGTGCACCGCCGCGTTCGCGGGCGGCGCGGACTCCAGCTGCTCCGCGGTGGGCCGCAGCAGCAGGCTCCGTACGGTGTACTGCGCGCCCTGCACGTTCTGGAAGCGGTCCTTGCCCAGCTGGTCGCCGACCAGGGTCCGGCCGACCGGCTCGAAGCGCCACTTGCCGCCGATGTCGACCTGCGTCGCCGGGTACGGCATCGGCAGGTAGCGCTGGGCGTAGGTGTCCGCCGCCGAGACGGTGGTGCGGACCTCGACCGCGTTCCCGCGGACCTCCTCGGTCAGCCCCGCCGGGACCGGCAGCCGCTGCGGGACGTCCGTCAGCGGCCGGGCGGACGCCTCCCACTTGACCCCGTTGAACTCGTCGAGCGCCAGGATCCGCAGGTACTGCTCGCCGAGCTGCGGGCTGTCCGTGCGGTACTTCATCACGACCCGGTTGTCCTGGGCGTTGAGGCTGCTCTGCAGTGAGACCAGCGGGTTCACCGCCGAGATCGTGCCGCCGCCCCCGCCCGCCGACGCGGCGTCCTCGCCCTGGTTGCCCAGCATCCCGCCGCCGAGCGACGGCAGCGCGGCCGGCACCACCAGCGCCAGACCCAGCGCGACCGCGCCGATCCGCCGCCCGGTGCGCACGGGGGCCACGGCGCGCGTGCCGCCGGCCCCGTTCGCGCCGTAACCGGAGCCGGCCGAGGCGGGGGTACGGGCGTTGGGGGCCGCGCCGAAGACCCGGCCCCACTGGGCCAGCCGGTCGCGCCCCTCCGACAGCAGCACCATCAGGTAGCCCGCGCCGGCCAGCAGGAACGCGATCCAGGGCCGGCCGCGCCCGTCCGAGAGCCCGGCGGCGACCGAGTACAGCGCCAGCAGCGGCAGCCCGGCCGCCGCGGCCGTCCGCAGCGTCACCGCCAGCGCGTCCACCAGCAGCCCGATCAGCAGCACCCCGGCCAGCAGCAGCAGCCGGATGCCGTCCGTCAGCGGCGCCGGTATGGCGAACTCGCCGACGTCCCGCACGCCCTGCTGGAACAGCCCGGCGAAGTCGGTGACCAGGAAGGCCAGCGGCCCGCTCCCGGTGGACTCGGCCTTCCCCGCGAAGAGGAAGGCGAGCAGCAGCAGCGACACCAGCAGCTGCGCGCCCACGGTCAGCGACCGGGCGAGCGGCACCCGCCGCGCCCCCGCGCCCACCGCGGCCTGCACGGCCAGCAGCAGCGCCGCCTGGACCAGCCAGCCGGAGGTCTCCACCAGCGGGGCCAGCGACCAGGCGGTCAGCAGCGTCGCCAGCGTTCCGAAGATCGTCACGCGCGTCCGCCCGCTCATGCCGTGCCTCCCGGGTTCCGCGGGCCGACGGGGACGTTCCCGGCCTGCCGCCACAGTTCGGCGAAGGCCGCGCCGGGCGGTACGGCCAGCGCCGTCCAGCCCGCGTCGCGCAGCCCGCGCAGCCGTTCCTCCACCCGCGAGGGCGCTCCGGTCCACAGCGCGGGGTCCAGCACGAAGGCGATCGCGGCCGCGCTGCGCTGCCGCATCCGGGCCGCCAGCTCGCCCTGCTCGTCGTCCAGGTCGGCGAAGAAGGCGATCAGCAGCCCGTCGCCGCCCGGGGAGCCGGCGCCGCCGCGCAGTGCGTCGTAGGCGCGGCCCAGACCGCTGCCCTCGGAGTGGCCGACGACCGCGAGGGTGTCCATCATCAGGCCGGCCGCCTCGGCGGACTCCGGGCCGCCCGCGGTGCTCCCGCCGGCGAAGGCGCCCGCGCCGGGCACCGCGTCGCCGGTGTCGGTGAGCAGCCGGGCGGCGAAGCCCTGCTCCAGGACGTGCAGCAGGGTGGAGGCGGCGGCCGACACCGCCCACTCGAAGGCGGAGTCGGGGCCCGCGCCCTCGTAGGCGAGGTGGCGGGTGTCCAGCAGGACGGTGGCCTTGCTGCGCTGGGGTTGTTCCTCGCGGCGGACCATCAGCTCGCCGTAGCGGGCGGTGGAGCGCCAGTGCACGCGGCGCAGGTCGTCGCCGCGCCGGTAGGTGCGGGGGATCACGTCGTCGTCGCCGGCCAGGGCCAGGGAGCGGCGGGTGCCGTCACCGTGGCCGCCCGCCTCGCCGGTCATCCGGACCGGGGGCAGGGGCTGGGTGCGCGGGACGACGGTGAGGGTGTCGTAGGCGCTGAAGGAGCGGGTCAGCTCGACCATCCCGAAGGGGTCGGTCAGCCGCAGCTGGAGCGGGCCGAGCGGGTAGCGGCCGCGCAGGTCGGAGCGGACCCGGTAGGACACCTCGCGGCGGCCGCCGGGCTCGACCCGGTCCAGCACGAAGCGGGGGCGCGGCCCCAGCACGTAGGGCACCCGGTCCTGGAGCATCAGCAGCCCCGTGGGCATCCGGGAGACGTTCTCCAGCCGCAGCTGGACCCGGGCCTCGCCGCCGGCGGGCACGCGCGGCGGGGTCAGCCGGCGTCCGGCGGTGACCTGCTGGCGGGTGCGGTGCAGGGCGACGACGCAGATCAGGGGCAGGACGACGAGCAGCAGGCCGACCCGCAGCAGCTGGCCCTGTCCGAGGACGTACGCGCAGACGGCGGCGGCGGCGCCGGCCGCCAGGAACGAGCGGCCCCGGGTGGTGAGCCCGGACAGCGAGGCGCGCAGCCCGCCCGGGTTCCCGGCCTGCCCGCCGGCGCCGTTCGGGGCACCGGCCGCCATCAGAAGCTCCGGGCGCCCGCGCCGGGCGGGACCTCGCCGCGGGTGTGCGTGGCCGGGACGGGGGTGCGCTGGAGGATGTCGTGGACGACCTGCTCGGAGGTGCGCCGGTTCAGCTGGGCCTGCGCGGTGGGCAGGAGGCGGTGCGCGAGGACGGGCGCGGCCAGTTGCTGGACGTCGTCGGGCAGGACGTAGTCGCGCCCGGACAGGGCGGCGGAGGCCTTGACGGCGCGCAGCAGGTGCAGGGTGGCGCGGGGGGAGGCGCCCAGGCGCAGGTCGGGGTGGCTGCGGGTGGCGGAGACCAGGTCGACGACGTACCGCTTCACGGGGGCGGCGACGTACACCTCGCGGACGGCCTCTATCAGCTTGACGACGTCGTGCGCGTGCGCGACGGCGGTGAGGTCGTCGAGCGGGGAGATCCCGCCGTGCACGTCGAGCATCTCCAGCTCGGCCTCGGGGCTGGGGTAGCCGACCGAGACGCGGGCCATGAAGCGGTCGCGCTGGGCCTCGGGGAGGGGGTAGGTGCCCTCCATCTCGACCGGGTTCTGGGTGGCGACGACCATGAACGGGCTGGGCAGCGCGTAGGTGGTGCCGTCGATGGTGACCTGGCGTTCCTCCATCGACTCCAGCAGCGCCGACTGGGTCTTCGGCGAGGCCCGGTTGATCTCGTCGCCGATGACGATCTGCGCGAAGATCGCGCCGGGCTTGAACTCGAACTCGCGGCGCTGCTGGTCGTAGATGCTGACGCCGGTGATGTCCGAGGGCAGCAGGTCCGGGGTGAACTGGATGCGCTGGACCGAGCAGTCGATGGACTTGGCCAGGGTCTTGGCCAGCATGGTCTTGCCGACGCCGGGTACGTCCTCGATGAGCAGGTGCCCCTCGGCGAGCAGGACCACCAGTGCGAGCCGTACGACCTCGGGCTTGCCCTCGATCACGCGCTCGACCGACTGGCGGACCCGCTCGGCCGTGCTGGTCAGATCAGCGAGGCTCGCTCGGTCGTCGTACGTGGTCACCTGGTTCTCCTCGGCCCTTTGCCCAGGGCCGACGCGCATGGCGCACGGTCCGGCCCGCCCCGAAACACGGACACCGCCCCGGAGGGTTTCCGGGTGACGTCTCACCGCATTCTTGACGGCGCCGGGCGCTGTGTCACTCAGGTGGCCGGATCGATCTCCCGCAGGAGCCCGGTGTGCACGTCGAAGACGAAGCCTCGCACATCGTCCTTGTGGAGCAGGAACGGGTTGGTGCGGACCCGCTGCATGGACTGGCGCACGTCCTGGTCCACGTCACGGAACGCCTCGACGGCCCACGCGGGGCGCTGGCCGACCTCGTCCTCCAGCTCGTGCCGGAAGTCCTCGGTCAGGCTTTCGAGACCGCAGCCGGTGTGGTGGATCAGTATCACCGAGCGGGTGCCCAGGGCGCGCTGGCTGATGGTGAGCGAGCGGATGGTGTCGTCGGTGACCACACCGCCGGCGTTGCGGATGGTGTGGCAGTCGCCGAGCTCCAGGCCGAGGGCCTTGTGCAGGTCGAGACGGGCGTCCATGCAGGCCACGACGGCCACGTGCAGGACGGGGCGGGCGTCCATGCCGGGGTCGGTGAAGGCGGAGGCGTAGCGGCGGTTGGCCGCGACGAGCTGGTCGATGACGGAGTCGCCGCCGGATGCCGTGGGCGCGGAGTGTGCGGGCAGGGATGCGGATGTCGTCATGCCTACGACGTTAGTGGTCACGGGCCGTCCGGGCAGGGGGTGAGGACGGACAAAGAAGGTCAACGATGATTGTTGTGAGCTAACCCACAAGGGTGCGAAGGAGTCCGCCGACCGGGTGATTCGCGGCTTTTGCGGGTGCGCCGGGGGAGGGGCGCACCGCGTGCGGGGCGGTTCGTTGACCGGGGCGGGCGTTGCACTAAAGTGACGCGAACCGGCCGGAGCCCGGCCCCACCGGCCGCACCGGCCCCCTGGTAACACTCCGCGTGCGCGGCGCGGCGTATGCCTGCCGCGCCGTTATCTGAGAGGGCGCTTTGACTAGCGAGTCCCGACATGTCCCGGTGATGCTCCAGCGGTGCCTGGACCTGTTGGCCCCGGCGCTGGAGAGGCCGGGGGCCGTCGTCGTCGACTGCACCCTCGGCCTCGGCGGCCACAGCGAGGCCCTGCTGACCCGGTTCCCCGAGGCGCGCCTGATCGGCCTCGACCGCGACAAGGAGGCCCTGCGCCTCTCCGGCGAGCGGCTGGCCCCCTTCGGCGACCGGGCCACCCTCGTCCACGCGATCTACGCCGACCTCGCCGAGGTCCTCGACGGCCTGGGGCTCCCCACCGTCCAGGGCGTCCTCTTCGACCTCGGCGTCTCCTCCATGCAGCTCGACGAGGCCGACCGCGGGTTCGCCTACGCGCAGGACGCGCCGCTCGACATGCGCATGGACCAGACGACGGGCATCAGCGCCGCCGAGGTCCTCAACACGTACGCCCCCGGCGAGCTGGTCCGCATCCTGCGCCAGTACGGCGAGGAGAAGCAGGCGAAGCGGATCGTCTCGGCGGTCGTGCGCGAGCGCGCCAAGGAGCCGTTCTCCAACAGCGCCCGGCTGGTGGAGCTGATCCGCGACGCGCTGCCGCAGGCGGCCAAGCGCACCGGCGGCAACCCGGCCAAGCGGACCTTCCAGGCCCTGCGCATCGAGGTCAACGGGGAGCTCGCCGGGCTGGAGCGGGCCATCCCGGCCGCCGTGGACCGGATCTCGGTCGGCGGGCGGATCGCCGTCCTGTCGTACCACTCCCTGGAGGACCGCCTGGTGAAGCAGGTCTTCACGGCCGGCGCCACCTCGACGGCGCCGCCCGGGCTGCCGGTCGTGCCGGAGAAGTACCAGCCGAAGCTGAAGCTCCTC
This sequence comes from Streptomyces sp. NPDC058157, assembly GCF_042884105.1. NCBI lineage: Bacteria > Bacillati > Actinomycetota > Actinomycetes > Kitasatosporales > Streptomycetaceae > Streptomyces > Streptomyces sp. NPDC058157. The sequence continues at coordinate 735 of NZ_JBHVUQ010000123.1, read as the reverse complement.
ACCCGGGGCGCGGAGCTGCCCACCGAGGAGGAGATCGCCGAGAACCGGCGGGCCGCCCCGGCCCGGTTCCGCGGCGTCGAACGGATCCGCGAGGCGCGGCCGTGACCAAGGCCGGCAAGGTGGCCACGCTGACCCGCGGCGGGGCGGCCCGCCTCGTGCGGGCCCGCCCCGGCGGGAGCGGGCCCGGCGGGGCCCGGCAGGCGGCGCGGATGCCGTTCGTGCTGCTGGTCGTGGCGTTGCTGGCCGGCGGGCTGATCAGCCTGCTGCTGCTGAACTCGGCGCTCAACCAGGGGTCCTTCCAGCTGAGCCGGCTGAAGAAGGAGACCACCGCGCTGACCGACGAGCAGCAGGCGCTCCAGCGGGACGTCGACGGCTACTCGGCGCCCGACGCGCTGCAGCGGCGGGCCCGTGAGCTGGGCCTGGTGCCGGGCGGCAGCCCCGTCTTCCTCGGCCCCGACGGCAAGACCGCCGGCACCCCGGTGGTGGCGGAGGCCCCGGCCCCGCCCTCGCCGACCCCGACCCCGACGCCCACGCCGCCGTCGGCCCCGGCCGCCACGCAGAACCCGGACGGTCCGGCCCAGCCCGCCCCGAGCGGAACTCCGCAGCCCTCCCCGACCCCTGGCAGGTGACGTCGTGACGCGGTTCCCTGCGGGACTCCTCCCCGCCCCACCCTTCCTCCGTTCCCCCGGGGCGCCCCCCCCGGCCCCCGTCGGGGGCGGCCGCCCGGGGGCCGCC
>NZ_JBHVUQ010000122.1:0-23005 GCF_042884105.1 Streptomyces sp. NPDC058157 | reverse complement strand
GCGTCCCGCACCCCCCGCAGCGGCCCCGCGGCCGCCTACTCGGGCCCCGCCGGGCCCCGCCCGGCCACCGCGACGGCGCTCTCGTACGCCCGGACCGCGCCCGAGCGGTGGCCGAAGGGGTTGTGACCCGGCTCCCGGGACGCCATGCTCCGCAACCCCCATCCGGAATCCATGGCCGGGGCCCCGAGCAGCCGGGCGAGCTGTTCGGTGCGGACCCGGTCGAGCAGGCCGGCTGCGAGGCGGCCGCCGCCCAGCAGACCGGTGTCCAGGAGGTGCGCGGCCGCCCCCGTCAGCCGGGCCAGCGGCCGGCCGTCGGGATGCAGGGCGGCGGCGGGGCGGCCCCCGTCCGGGCCGTCGATCCAGAACCGGTCCAGGAACCTCTCCCGCAGGGCGGCCGCCCATTCCCGCCACTCGGCGGCTCCGGCCCGCCCGCACCCGTCGAGCAGATCGGCGCCGAGCAGCGCGGCCCGGTGGGCGTGGGCCTGGGTTTCGCAGCGGCGCGGCCCCGGGTCGGGGTCGGCCAGGAAGCCGTCCTCGCCGAGCGCCCGGCGCAGCCAGTCCAGACAGCGTTCGGCGGCGGGCAGGAGGCGGGCCACCTCCTCCTCGGGCAGCCCCCACCGGCGGGCCTCGGCGAGCACCGCCGGGAAGCCGAGGGTGGCTTCGGTGCCGGTGCAGCCCGGCGGCAGCTGCGGTCCGGCGGCGCGCAGCGGACCCGGGATCATGCCGCCCCCCGGTCCCCGCCCGGAGGTCTGGCTGCGGGCCAGGGTCCGCAGCGTGGCGGCGGCGAGCCCGGTGCCGAGGGGCAGTGCCATCCGGGCGGCCCACAGCGACTCGGCCGGAGCCAGCCCGAGCCGCCAGGGCGCTCCGGCCGCCGCGAAGGCGTCGGCCGGCTCCGCGGGGTCCCTCAGGAGCAGGGCCCGCAGGTCCTCGACGCTGGTTCTGAGCCATGCCTCGGCCCTCGGGTCGTCGCCCTCGGCGCGGGCGTCGGCGAGCGGGTTCGCGACCTGTCCGGCGGGGGCCCGCGGCGTGCGGTCCCGGGTGGTCCGCAGCTCGATGCTGCGGGACTCCCCCGGGCCCAGTTCGAGCTGCCAGCGCAGCAGTCCGGCGGCGGCGAGGGCGTCGTCGGGGGCGGGTTCGGCGGTGGTGACGGCGAGGGCCTCCTCCGTGCTCCAGCGCAGCCCGGCCGCGTGCACCCCGGGGGTGAGCTCCGGCCCGGCACGGCCGGCCGCCACCGCGGCCAGTTCGGCCAGGTCCGTGCCGAGCGCGACCTCCACCGGCAGGCGCAGCGGCCGTGCGGCGAAGCTGCGTACGGTGATGCGCTCCGTGCCGTCGGCGTACCGGACCCGCTCGACGCCGATGTCGGGGTCGGGGCCGGGTTCGGCCCCGGTGCGCACGGTGGCGGTGAAGGCCGCCCGGTCGGCTCCCAGGCTGCGCCCCTGGACGGCGACGGGCTCCCGTCCGGCGACGCGCAGGACGCAGCGGGACAGCAGCCGGCGCCCGGACCGGTAGACCCCCTCGACGCCCCGCCCGGTCAGCTGGCCGTGCTCGGGCGAGATGACCAGGCAGGGCGCGGCGACGCAGATGACGGCGCCGTGCACCGGAGGCAACTCGGCCCGCCCGCCGCCCGGCCCGGGCGACTCCCCCGGCCGACGGGCCCCGGAAGCGAAGGCGCTCGCGGATCCGGACCCCGGCGCGGTCCCGGGCTGGTGTGCGCCCGATGCCGGCGCGGTCCCGGGCGGAGCCCCTGGTGGACGTGATCCCGCGGCGGGCGGGGGAGCCGGCGGGTACGGGCCCACGGCGGGAGGCGTGCCGGGCGGGAACACCGTCGAGCGGGTAGCGGGTGTGGTTCCGGTCGGGCCGGTTTCGGGTGCGGGGGGAGCCATGTGCCGCCTTGTCTGCGCTCCGGCCGGTTCGGCTGGGCGGCGGCGCGGCCGGACCCCCACCGCCCACCGGCTGAACGCCCCCGCCCCCGCCCGGGTCACGGGCCCTGGTGGCGGCGGCCCGCAGCGGGTGGCGCGCGAACGGCGCGCGGGACCGCCCGCCGCGCTCCACAGCCGTCGCGGGAGGCGGCCCGGAAGGGGCGCCCGGCGGGCGCTCACTGCCCGCTCCCCTCGGCGCGGCGGGCCGGTCGGCGGCGCTGTCCGGTGCGGCGGCCGGGCGGGTGCGTGGTGGCGGCGGTCCGCTTGCGGCGGGGTTCGCGGCGCCTGCGTTCCTCCCGCAGGCACTGCCGCAGCCCCTCGGGGTCGATGCCCTCGTTGCAGGCGTGGTGGAGCAACTGGGCGAACCGGTACTCGGCGTCGGCCCGCAGGGCCAGTCCGAGGGCGATCCGGGCGGTCGGCTCGTCCCCGCTGGACCACGAGACCCAGCCCGCCAGGGTGAGCGGGGCCGCCGCGTGCTCCGCGTAGGCGCCGACGCAGCGGCGGGCCAGGGCCCGCCACAGGCGCAGGGCGGGGGCGGCCTCGTCGCCCTCCATCCACTCGGCGGCGATGTCGCGGATCGCCCGGTCCTGGAGGCCGAGGATCACCGCCGCGGCCTCGTCGTGGCCGACCAGGGCGTCGTCCCAGTCGTCCGCCCCGGGTCCGCCTTCCGCGGGTGGGGCGAGGGTCAGCCTCCGCATGAGGGTGCGGGCCAGGCCCAGGGTCCGCGCGCCGACCTCCTCGCGGGTCTCCCCGTCGAGCATCCTCGGCACGAGGTCCGCGGCGGCCCGTTCCAGTGCCTCTTCCTGCTCGGTGGCCCAGGCCCCGCCGAGCGGTGACATCCGCTTCTCGATCTCCTTGAGGGAGCCGCGGACGTGGAGCCCGGCGAAGGTGGCCGCCGCGGCCATCACCGAGGTGCCGGACGGCGCGAGCGGGGTCCCCTCGGCGGGGCAGCAGGCGCCCTCGGGGCACACGTACGACCAGTAGCGGCCGCCGGAGAGGCACAGGGCCTCCAGGACCGGGACGTCCAGCGCGCCGCAGGCCGTCCGGAGCCGCTGGGCGAGCGGGCGCAACCGGGTCATGACCCGCTGCCCGCTCTCGCCGCCGACGGGGTCCTGACAGAGGAAGACCACGATCCCGTCGGGCTTGTCCCCGCGCCGTTCGGCGTTCTTGATCAGGCAGTCGGCGACCTGGCGGGCGGTGTCCTCCCACTCTGCCGGGGTGGTGGGGATCCCCACGCGGAGCCGTCCGCCGAAGCGGCCGCACGCGCCGTGGACGGAGACCATGACGAGGGAGTCGGTGGGGTGGAAACCGAGCATGTAGGGCAGCGCGTCGGCCAGTTCGGCCGGGCTGCGCAGGGTGATCTGGGGTTCGGCGGGGGTTCCGGCGGGGCTGATGGACGGCCGGCCGGACGGGCTGCGTGATTCGTGGTTCGTCGTCATGCCTCGACGGTCCCGTGCGTGATCCGATCCGGAAACCCCTGTGGATAACCCGCCCGGCTCGTCCAGCCTTCAACATCCACAGGCGGGAGTGCGCATTGGCGCGATGTCAGAGGCATCGGGTTGCATGGGGGCATGAACGCAGACCTGAGGTCCTCCGCCGATTCCGTACTCGCCCGCCTCGTGGGCGACCCCACGGGCACCGCGCGGCTGCGCGAGGACCAGTGGCGGGCGATCGAGGCCCTCGTCGCGCACAAGCGGCGGGCCCTGGTCGTGCAGCGCACGGGCTGGGGCAAGTCCGCGGTCTACTTCGTCGCCACCTCCCTGCTGCGAGCGGCCGGTGCCGGACCGACCGTGATCGTCTCCCCGCTGCTCGCCCTGATGCGCAATCAGGTCGAGGCCGCCGCCCGCGCCGGCATCCACGCCCGCACCATCAACTCCGCCAACCCGGAGGAGTGGGAGGGCATCCAGGCGGAGGTCGCGGCGGGCGAGGTCGACGTCCTGCTGGTCAGCCCGGAGCGCCTCAACAACCCCGACTTCCGCGACCAGGTCCTGCCCAAGCTCTCCGCCGCGACAGGGCTGCTCGTGGTCGACGAGGCCCACTGCATCTCGGACTGGGGCCACGACTTCCGCCCCGACTACCGCCGGCTGCGCACGATGCTGGCCGACCTGCCCCCGGGCGTCCCGGTCCTGGCGACGACGGCCACCGCCAACGCCCGGGTGACGGCCGACGTGGCCGAGCAGCTCGGCACCGGAGCGGGCACGGACGCCCTGGTGCTGCGCGGCCCCCTGGACCGCGAGAGCCTGAGCCTGGCCGTGGTCACCCTGCCCGACGCCGCGCACCGGCTGGCGTGGCTCGCCGACCGGCTGGGTGACCTGCCGGGATCCGGCATCGTCTACACGCTGACGGTGGCCGCCGCCGAGGAGGTCACGGCCTACCTGCGCCACCGGGGTTACACGGTCTCCTCCTACACCGGAAAGACCGAGAACGCCGACCGCGAGCAGGCGGAGAACGACCTGCAGGCGAACCGGGTCAAGGCCCTGGTGGCCACCTCGGCCCTCGGCATGGGATTCGACAAGCCGGACCTGGGCTTCGTGGTGCACCTGGGGTCGCCCTCCTCCCCCATCGCCTACTACCAGCAGGTCGGCCGCGCCGGCCGAGGCGTCGAGCACGCCGAGGTGCTGCTGCTCCCCGGCCGCGAGGACGAGGCGATCTGGCAGTACTTCGCGTCGGTGGCCTTCCCCCCAGAGGAGCAGGTGCGCCGCACCCTGGACGTCCTGGCCCAGGCCGGCCGGCCCCTGTCGCTCCCGGCCCTGGAGCCGCTGGTCGACCTGCGCCGGACCCGGCTGGAGTCGATGCTCAAGGTGCTGGACGTGGACGGCGCGGTCCACCGCGTCAAGGGCGGCTGGACCGCCACCGGCGAGCCCTGGGTGTACGACGCCGAGCGGTACGCGTGGGTCGCCCGGCAGCGGGCCGCCGAACAGCAGGCGATGCGCGACTACGCCGCGTCCACCGGATGCCGGATGGAGTTCCTGCGCCGGCAGCTCGACGACGAGGGGGCCGCCCCCTGCGGCCGCTGCGACAACTGCGCGGGCGCCCGCTTCACCGCCGCGGTCTCCTCCGCCGCGTTGGACACCGCCCGGGGGGAACTGGGCCGTCCCGGCGTGGAATTGGAACCGCGCCGGATGTGGCCGACCGGGCTCGCGGCGGTGGGCGTGGACCTCAAGGGCCGGATCCCGGCGGGCGAACAGGCCGCGCCCGGCCGGGCCCTGGGCAGGCTGTCCGACATCGGCTGGGGCAACCGGCTGCGGCCGATACTGGCCCCCCAGGCACCCGACCAGCCGGTTCCGGACGATGTGGCCCAGGCGGTGGTGGCCGTTCTGGCCGACTGGGCCCGGGGGCCGGGCGGCTGGGCCTCGGGAGCCGAGGACGCCCCGGCCCGGCCCGTGGGAGTGGTCTCGCTGCCCTCGCGCAGCCGCCCGCAGCTGGTCGGCTCGCTGGCCGCGCGGATCGCGGAAGTCGGACGGATTCCGCTGCTGGGAGCCCTGGAGTACACCGACCAGGCGCCGGAGTTCGGGCTTCCGTCCTCGAACAGCGCCCAGCGGGTCCGGGGGCTCCACCAGGCCTTGACCGTGCCGCCAGCCCTGGCGGCGAGCCTTGCCGAGGTCCCTGGTCCGGTGTTCCTCGTCGACGACCGCGCGGAGAGCGGCTGGACCCTCGCGGTGGCGGCCCGGCTGCTGCGGCGAGCGGGGGTGAGGGGGGTGTTTCCGCTGGTGCTCGCGCTCCAGCCGTAGCGGAATGAGTCGACTTCGGCGTGGCGGGGCAAGGATATGAACGGCATACCGGCGAATTCCGGTCCGCGTCCTCAAATGCTCATTGCCCCACCGTCGCGGGCCACGCGAGAATCGGAGTGCTCCCGCTCGGCTCGTCGGCACTCTCCTGGGCCGCGCTGCGGCGCGCCCACACCTCAGCCGTGCCCGTTCGCGGGCGTGTACCCGAAGGGAGGACCGTGACCTTCGGATTCGCCCCGCCCGCGACCGCGTCCTTGACAACGGCCACCGGTGGCGCCAGTCGGCACGGCCGACTGCTCGAACCCTCCGAATGGACCGCCGCGGGGGTTCCCCTGCTGCGCAATCCGCGTGAGGTGGTCAGCGGCCTGCACTCCCGGCACAGCCCGGTGCCGTCGACCGCCGTCATAGCCGTGCTCGGCCCGGAGGAACGGCTGGTCGCCAGCGCCTCGTTCGTGCAGCGCTCGGCCTCGGCGGACGGCTGGGAGTACCGCAACGCCCTGCTGTCCCGGCTGCGCCGGGTCATCCCGCACGACCTGCGGCGGCGGACCCCGGTCCGGACGGCGGTGCTGATGTACTGCCGCGAGGGCGACGAGCGGTGGACCGAGGAGGACGGGGCCTGGATGTGGGGACTGCGGGACGCCTGCACCCTGCACGGGCTGCGCTGCGGCGCTTACATCACGCTGACCCGCGGGGGCTGGCAGGTGCTGGGCGAAGGCCGCGGTGGACGGCACCCCAGCTCGGAGTCCAGGCCCGAGCGGCTCGGCTCCGTGACCGAGATCGCGTCACTGCCGCTGAGCACCGCCGGCGGGACGGTGGAGCCGCTGCGCCGGGCGGCGGCCCGCTAGGCCGGGACACGGCCCAGGCCCGCACGGCCGCACTCCCGCGAAAGGGGGCACGGCTGGTCGGGCCTCGGACCTCAGCGGGGCCGGCACCGGCCCGCCCCGCCCCTCGCCCGTGGGGAGACGGGGCGTCAGACGCCCGCACCCAGCACGGAGTTGATCTGTTCCGCGTCGCCGCAGACGACGAGCAGCGCACCCGCCCGCGCGAACGCGACCGGCAGTGCGGCGGCGGTCGTTCCGGCCGGTCCGCCGTTGGCCGCGAAGACCACGACGGGACGCCCGGCGGCGCGCTGTACCTGCGCCGCGTCCGCGTAGAAGACGTCGTCCCCGGCGTCGTGCTGGGCCCAGTAGGAGGCCTCGCCGAAGGACAGTTCGTGCGCGGCCCACGGGTGCGGGTCGCCAGTGGTGATCACCAGGATGTCGCCGGGCGCGCGCCCGGTGTCGAGCAGCAGGTCCACGGCCTCCTCGGCCGCGTCCAGCGCACCCTCGGCCGAGGCCGGGATCAGCTGGACCTGCGGCACCGCGGCCGAGACGGACGGCGCGGCGGGGGCTGCGGGAACGGGTCCGGGGGTGGCCTGTCCAGCGCGCTGCGCGGGCGGGGCCGGGCGGACGGGACCGGGGCGCCCGGGCCGGGGTACGGCGGCGGGACGCGGACCAGGTACGGGGCGGGGGGTCTGCGCGGTGCGGCTCGCGGCCGGCGTGACGCGGGGACCCTGGGCACTCTCGTGAATCTGAGGCTCCTCGATGGCGGGGGTGAGAGGCATGAGTTGATGTCTATCAAACACCGGTACGAAACGTACCGGTGGGTGGCACGTGGGTGCGATCAGAAATCGAAGCCGAGTTGGCCTCCGTTTTCCAGCTCCGTCGACTCCTCGCTGCGGCGGACCTTCTTCAAGTGCCGCCACTGGGGGAGCGCGTCGAGGTACGACCACGAGAGCCGGTGGTACACGGTGGGCCCGCGCTCCTCCAGCGCGGCGCGGTGCACGGGCGACGGGTAGCCGGCGTTGGCGGCGAAGGCGAAGTGCTCCAGCCCGTCGCCGGGTTCGCCCAGGGCCGCCATCATCCGGTCGCGCTGGACCTTCGCGATCACGGAGGCCGCGGCCACCGCGATGCAGGACTGGTCGCCCTTGATCACCGTGCGGACCTGCCAGGGCCGGCCGAGGTAGTCGTGCTTGCCGTCGAGGATCACCGCGTCCGGCCGCACCGGAAGGGCGTCCAGCGCGCGCACGGCGGCGAGCCGCAGCGCGGCCGTCATCCCCAGCTCGTCGATCTCCTCCGGGGAGGCGTGGCCGAGGGCGTGCGCGGTGACCCAGGCCTGCAGGACGTCGAACAGTTCGTCGCGCCGCCTGGGGGTGAGGAGCTTGGAGTCGGTGAGCCCCTCGGGGGGCCGACGCAGACCGGTGATCGCCGCACACACGGTGACGGGACCGGCCCAGGCGCCTCGTCCGACTTCGTCGACCCCGGCGATGACCTTGGCGCCGGTGGTTGCACGGAGGGAGCGCTCGACGGTGTGGGTGGGTGCTTCGTACGGCATGGCGCCAGCAAGGTTACGCCGCCGCGGGCCGCCTGCACACCCCGGCCCGGCCCAAGCACACGCGCCGGGCGCCCGGCGGTCGGCGCACGGGCCCGCGCGGGGCTGCCGCACCCCGGCCGCGGGGGCTCGGGCGCAGGACGTGGGCACCATCGGTCCGCCGGCCATCCCGGCGATCCCCCGGTCCAGCCATTCGCTCCCGCACACCTTCGTGCGACACATCGGCAGCGCCGGGACCACCTCGACGATCAGCGGACTCGCGGCGTCCGGGCGAACGTCCACCCGCTCGATACGCCGCAGTAACGACTCCCGTACCGCCTCACATGTCGGCTCGTACCACCCCCGCCCGATCATCTGGCGAAAGAGCACCGTGGACTGGATCGCATTCGTGAAGGGCGAGTGGAGCTCCACCCCGGCCGACGAACGCGACCCCGTCCCTCGTGGGATCTCCCCCTCACCAGGGCCTCCTGCACGGGTCCCGGGTGAGGGGGACCGGCTAAATCGCGGCTTCCGGCAGCCAGGCCGGGAGGGCCTCGGTCCGGGCCAGCCAGGTCCCCGGCAGCGCGGCGTCCCCGCGCGCGCCCAGGATCCCGCCGACGATCGCGCAGGTGGTGTCCACGTCCCCGCCGACCTGGGCGGTCGTCCAGAAGGCCCGCTCGAAGTCGTCCAGGGCCCGCGCGGCCGACCAGAGCGCGAAGGGCACGGTGTCGTGGGCGCTCGTGCGTCGGCCGCAGCCCAGTACGGCCGCGACGGTGTTGGCGTCGCCGTAGTCCAGCATGTCGCGTGCCCGGCGCACGCCCGCGCCCACGGCGCTGCGCGGCACCAGCGCGATCACCCCGTCCAGCAGATCCTCGGCGGTCGGCGGGCCGGCGGGGGCCGCGGCCAGCGCGGCCGCGGCGGCGACGGCCATCGCCCCGCACACCGCTTCGCGGTGCTGGTGGGTGGTGTAGGCGGAGATCTCGGCCTGGTGGGTGGCCTGCTCGGGGTCCTCCGCGTACCAGGCGCCCAGCGGTGCGATCCGCATCGCGGCGCCGTTGCCCCAGGAGCCCTGCCCGTTGAAGAGTTCGGCGGCCAGGGTGCGCCAGTCCTCGCCCTCACGGACCAGGCGCAGCATCCGGTTCACGGCGGGCCCGTAGCCGCGGTCGAAGTCGTGGTGCTCGGCGAACGAGGCCGCCAGCGCGTCCTGGTCGATGCGGCCGTGGGCGGCGAGCACGGCCACCACCGAGCAGGCCATCTCGGTGTCGTCGGTCCACTGCCACGGCTCGCCGCCGGCCGGCAGCTCGCGCCGCTTGAGCAGCGGGTAGTTCACGGGGACGAAGTACTGGGAGCCCAGGGCGTCCCCCAGGGCCAGCCCACGGAGGCTGGACAGGGCGCGTGCGTAGCGCCGTTCGGAAGCGGAATCAGCGGTCATCGCGCGCCACTTTAGCCGTCCAGGTCATAAGGCTCGGGTGTGGTCCACCGCTCAAACGGGCGGTCCATCCGGTACCGGCCGTCGGGGCCGAGCATCAGCACGCGGAATTCGCCGTTGCCGGGGTTGGAGAGGGCCTCGAACTCGGCGACCGACCAGTGGAACCAGCGCATGCAGAACAGCCGCATCGTCAGACCGTGCGTCACCAGCAGCACGTTCTCGGGGTGGTCGGGGGCCTCGAAGCTGCGGTAGAGGCTCTCCAGGAAGGAGCCGACCCGGTCGTAGACGTCGGCGCCGGACTCGCCCTGCGCGAAGCGGTAGAAGAAGTGGCCGTAGGCGTCGCGGTAGGCCTTCTGGAGTTTGACGTCGTCACGGTCCTGCCAGTTGCCCCAGTCCTGCTCGCGCAGCCGGGGCTCCTCGCGCATCCGCACCCGTGAGGGGTCCAGGCGCAGCTCGCGGAAGGTCTGGAGGGTGCGGCGGTACGGGGAGACGTACGCGCTGATGTGCTCCTCGCCGAAGAGTTCACGCAGCCGCACCCCGGCCTCGGCGGCCTGTTCCCGGCCGGCGCGGGTCAGGCGCAGGGCGTGGTCGGGCTCGCGCTCGTACACCGTGTCATCGATGTTCCCCTCCGATTCCCCGTGCCGGACGAGGACGATGCGCCGTGGTCGAACCATGCCCCGACCCTATGCGGCGCCCGGGGCGGGTGTGGCCCGGGCACGCCGGTCGCGGGGCTGTTCGTCGTACGGTCATACCGTCCAGCTGGGTTCGAGGTCCACGACGTCCCCCGTGAGCGCCTCGACGTCCGCCTCGGTCTGGGCGCGCAGCGAGAGCCGTTCCACCCGCTCCTGCCGGTACTTGCCGTGTTCGGCGGCCGCACGCCACATGGACAGCACCAGGAACTCCCGGCCCGGCGCCTCGCCGAAGAGTCCCCGGATCATTCCGGGCGACCCGGCCATGGCGGGGTTCCAGACCTTCTCCTGCATCAGCGCGAAGTGCTCCAGGCGCCCTTCCCTGACCCGGGTGTGCGCGACCCGGACCACGTCGGCGTCGCTGAAGCGCGGCTCGAAGCCGGTCTTCACGTCGAAGCGGTGGTCGAAGAGCGTGACCCGGGCGTCGGTGTAGGTGCCGGTCTGCGCGGCGGCCAGTCTGTCGTGGGAGCGGGCCATGAAGGAGTCGTAGAAGGAACGGCTCTCCCAGAACGCGAAGACATGCGCGACCCCCTGCCGGCCTCTGCTCCAGCCGCCGCCCTGCCCCCGGAACCCGGGTTCGCCGGGCAGCCCCGCCCACTTGCGCTGCCCGCGCTCGAACCCGCGTCGGTCCGTCACCGTGCAGCGAATCCACTTGACCAGCACCGCGCCATCGTACGGTCCCGGGCCCGGCCCCGGTCAGTCCTCGGAGCGGTGGATCCGTACCAGTTCGGCCGCATCCCGCTCGGGCAGCCGAAGGCCGAACTCCCGGTCGAGCAGACCGACCAGCCCGTCCGGGGCGACGGGCTCCCGCTCGGTCCGCCCGTCGGGGTACAGACGCATCAGCTCACGGTCCACGAGCGTCGTGCGGACCTCGTCGCCCGGAAGCTGGACGAGGGTCTTGCCGATGAAGGAGGACCGGGGGTGGCTGGAGCTGTAGTGGTTCAGGACGACGTAGTCGACGGGCAGGTAGTGCTGCGGCGAGAAGGCGTACAGGTCCCGCCACGCGCCCCCGCGGCGGATGCTCAGGACGAGCACCCCGCCCTCCTCCTCGCGGACGGCGAAGGTCCACGGCCCCTGGCGCACCTCGACCCCGGGCCGTCCGAGCGGAACGGGCTCGCGCGGCCCCTGGTAGCCGAATCCGGCGTCGCAGAGCCACGGTTCGCCGTCGACGGTGACGACGAGGGCGGCGTGCGTCACCGGTGTCACGGCGTCCGCGCGGGTGCGGTTGCGGGCGCCGCGTCCGGTGACCTCGAAGCCGATCCGCTCCAGGGCGGCGGCCAGCAGCGAGTTCTGCTCGTAGCAGTAGCCGCCGCGGCGGCCGTGCACGAGCTTGTCCTCCAGGGCCCCCAGCTCCAGCCGGACGGGGCGGCCGAGCAGGACGTCCAGGGTCTCGAAGGGGATGGCGGCGGTGTGGGCGCGCTGCACCTCGTACAACGTCCGCAGGTCCGGCCTGAGTTCCCGGGCCGCGCGCCGTAGTCCGATCCGGTCCAGGTACGCGTCCAGGTCCAGCTCGTCACCGTTCCACATGCCCATCCGCTGTCCCCCGCCGTGACGTCCCGGGCCCCCGACGCCCGCGGACCCCGCCCCATGATCACCGCGTCCGGCCTTGCGCACCAGCCGTATTCGCCGTTCACCCACCGCGCCGCACAAGCGTGAAGAGGGTGCCGACCCGGAGGTCGGCACCCTCTTCACGTGGTGCTAGGAATCAGCCGTCAGCTGCAGCCGCTGGTGGAGCCGCAGCCCTCGCAGATGTAGCAGGAGCCGGCGCGCTGCATCTTCGTGCCGCAGGAGAAGCAGAGCGGGGCGTCGGCGGAGACGCCCATCTGCATCTCGACCAGCTCGGCGTTGCTGTGCGCCGTCTTCGGGGCCGGGACCGGGACGACCGCCACCGGCTTGGCCACGGCGGCGACGGGCGCCGACTGGGCCAGGGACTCGGTGTCGAGCTCCTCCTCCTCGAGCGGCTCGTACGAACCGGTGTCGAGGTGGCGCTGACGCTCCTCGGCGGAGTGGATGCCGAGGGCCGAGCGGGTCTCGAAGGGCAGGAAGTCCAGCGCCACGCGGCGGAAGATGTAGTCGACGATCGACTGCGCCATCCGCACGTCCGGGTCGTCCGTCATACCGGCCGGCTCGAAGCGCATGTTGGTGAACTTCGCGACGTACGTCTCCAGCGGGACGCCGTACTGCAGGCCGACGGAGACGGCGATCGAGAAGGCGTCCATCATGCCCGCGAGGGTCGAGCCCTGCTTGGACATCTTCAGGAAGACCTCGCCCAGGCCGTCGTCCGGGTAGGAGTTGGCCGTCATGTAGCCCTCGGCGCCACCGACCGTGAAGGAGGTGGTGATCCCCGGGCGGCCCTTGGGCAGGCGCTTGCGGACCGGGCGGTACTCGATGACCTTCTCGACGGCCGTGCGGATGGTCTCCTCGGCCTTCTCGGTGATCTCGGCCTTCTCCTCTTCCTTCTTCTTGGCGGAGAGGGGCTGGCCGACCTTGCAGTTGTCGCGGTAGATCGCGAGCGCCTTGACGCCCAGCTTCCACGCCTCGAAGTAGATCTCCTCGATCTCCTCGACGGTCGCCGTCTCGGGCATGTTGACCGTCTTGGAGATCGCGCCGGAGATCCAGGGCTGGATCGCGGCCATCATGCGGACGTGGCCCATCGCGGAGATGGAGCGCTCGCCCATCGCGCAGTCGAAGACCTCGTAGTGCTCGGTCTTCAGGCCGGGGGCGTCGACCACGTTGCCGTGCTCGGCGATGTGGGTGACGATCGCCTCGATCTGCTCCTCCTGGTAACCCAGGCGGCGCAGGGCCTGCGGGACGGTGCCGTTGACGATCTGCATCGAGCCGCCGCCGACGAGCTTCTTGAACTTGACCAGGGCCAGGTCCGGCTCGACACCGGTGGTGTCGCAGGACATCGCGAGACCGATGGTGCCGGTCGGTGCGAGGACGGAGGCCTGGGAGTTGCGGAAGCCGTTCTTCTCGCCGAGGCGCAGGACGTCCTGCCAGGCCTCGGTGGCCGCGGCCCAGATCGCGTTGTCCAGGTCCTCGGTGCGCGGCGCGACGGCGTTGGCGTCGGCGTGCTGCTTCATGACGCGCTTGTGCGAGTCGGCGTTGCGGGCGTAACCGTCGTACGGGCCGACGATGGCGGCCAGCTCGGCGGAGCGCTTGTACGCGGTGCCGGTCATCAGCGAGGTGATCGAGGCGGCGAGGGTCCGGCCGCCGTCCGAGTCGTACGCGTGGCCGGTGGCCATCAGCAGGGCGCCGAGGTTGGCGTAGCCGATGCCCAGCTGGCGGAAGGCGCGGGTGTTCTCGCCGATCTTCTGCGTGGGGAAGTCCGCGAAGCAGATGGAGATGTCCATCGCGGTGATGACGAGCTCGACGACCTTGGCGAAGCGCTCGGCGTCGAAGGACTGGTTGCCCTTGCCGTCGTCGTGCAGGAACTTCATCAGGTTGAGCGAGGCGAGGTTGCAGGACGTGTTGTCCAGGTGCATGTACTCGCTGCAGGGGTTGGACGCGGTGATGCGGCCGGACTCGGGGCAGGTGTGCCAGTTGTTGATCACACCGTCGTACTGGATGCCCGGGTCGGCACAGGCCCACGCGGCCTCGGCGAGCTTGCGGAACAGCGCCTTGGCGTCGACCTTCTCGATGACCTCGCCGGTCATGCGGGCGCGCAGGCCGAACTCGGTGCCGTTCTCGACGGCCGTCATGAACTCGTCGTTCACGCGGACGGAGTTGTTGGCGTTCTGGTACTGGACGGACGTGATGTCGTCGCCGCCCAGGTCCATGTCGAAGCCCGCGTCGCGCAGGGCGCGGATCTTCTCCTCCTCCTTCACCTTGGTGGCGATGAAGTCCTCGACGTCCGGGTGGTCCACGTCCAGGACGACCATCTTGGCCGCGCGGCGGGTGGCGCCGCCCGACTTGATCGTTCCGGCGGACGCGTCGGCGCCGCGCATGAAGGAGACCGGGCCGGAGGCGTTGCCGCCGGAGGAGAGGAGCTCCTTGGAGGAGCGGATGCGGGAGAGGTTCAGGCCGGCGCCGGAGCCGCCCTTGAAGATCATGCCCTCTTCCTTGTACCAGTCGAGGATGGACTCCATGGAGTCGTCGACGGCGAGGATGAAGCAGGCGGAGACCTGCTGCGGCTGGGGCGTGCCGACGTTGAACCACACCGGGGAGTTGAAGCTGAAGATCTGGTGCAGGAGGGCGTAGGTCAGCTCGTGCTCGAAGATCTCCGCGTCGGCGGGGGACGCGAAGTAGTCGTAGTCCTCGCCGGCCTTCGTGTAGGTCTTCACGATCCGGTCGATGAGCTGCTTGAGGCCGGTCTCGCGCTGCGGGGTGCCGACGGCGCCGCGGAAGTACTTGCTGGTGACGATGTTGACCGCGTTCACCGACCAGAAGTCGGGGAACTCGACGCCGCGCTGCTCGAAGTTGACCGAGCCGTCGCGCCAGTTGGTCATGACGACGTCACGGAGCTCCCAGTTCACCTCGTCGTACGGGTGCACGCCGGGGGTGGTGTGGATGCGCTCGATCCGCAGGCCGCCCTTGGCGGCCTTGGTCCCCTTGGCGCGGGAACCACGTGCCGAGCTGCTCGCCGTCTCTGTCATGCCGCCTGCCTCCCATATGCGGGCAAAAACGCCCTAAAGTGCCAGCGATATTCCGCGGCACAATGCTGTGTCTTGTATCTACGAATCTCGCCCTGCCGGCCGGCGGGGCCGCACTGCGCTGCGGCCCTGTCCGGTCAGTCGGCGGCGGAGGCGGGCACGGGGACGACCGGGGGGGTCCCTCCGGGCTCGCACTCATGGGGATGAGGCCGCGGCTCGCGAAGTTCCGCGATGGCGGTCTCGAAGTCTTCAAGGGTGTCGAAAGCTTTGTACACGGACGCGAACCGCAGGTACGCGACCAGGTCGAGCTCCTGCAACGGGCCGAGTATGGCCAGGCCCACGTCGTGGGTGGTCAGCTCGGCGCTCCCGGTGGCGCGCACCGCCTCTTCGACCCGCTGGCCGAGCTTGGCGAGGGCGTCCTCGGTGACCGGCCGCCCCTGGCACGCCTTGCGGACGCCAGAGATGACCTTGGTGCGGCTGAAGGGTTCGGTGACCCCGCTTCGCTTGATCACCATCAGCGAGGCCGTCTCCACCGTCGTGAAGCGACGGGAGCAGTCGGGGCACTGACGGCGCCGGCGGATCGACGTTCCGTCGTCGGTGGTGCGGCTGTCGACGACGCGGCTGTCGGGGTGCCTGCAGAAGGGGCAGTGCATGGTTCCCTCACCCTCCTCTTGGCACGACTGAATCACCCCACGGAGCCCTTCGACGACGGAGAGCGAGTCTCCGCCGGGGGCTCGTGAAGCAGCCACAAGCATATGCGATCCCGGAGGTTCGAGCCGACCGCGGACCACAACTTGTGGGTTGTGACGCTCATCCAACCACTAGATCTTGCGTTGGGGAGGATTTACGTGCCTACGCGTGTCGCGGGGCCGGATGGCCGGTTTCCGTGGGTTCCGGTGCCACACTGGGCGGCGACCCGGACGGCGGCGACCCAACCCGGAAGGGTACCGTAAGCAGCAGACGCGGTTCCGAATCCGTGTTCGGACGACGGGTCCGCCACACACCTCCGGACCGCCGTTCGGACCGGCCGTCCACGCCGGCCGGCCACCCCGGCCGGCCATACACCCGCCACTCTCATCCGAGTGGGCGATCCGCGATTTTTCACTCGAACGTGTGTTTGGCGCAACCTTTCGAAAGCTACTACCGTTGTCCAGCTAGGGAGAACATTTCGAGAGGGGCCGACGTGACCACCACCGCAGACAGTGCCACCATCACTGCCCAGAACCGCTCCCAGAGCCGACTCGAGCCGGTGCATGCCATGAGTGACGCAAGTCAGAACCCGGAGGCGGAGGCGAACGTACGCCCCGCACGCTCGCTGCCAGGGCGCCCTCCAGGCATCCGCGCCGACAGCTCCGGGCTCACGGACCGGCAGCGGAGGGTCATCGAGGTCATCCGGGACTCGGTGCAGCGCCGCGGCTACCCGCCGTCGATGCGCGAGATCGGCCAGGCCGTCGGCCTCTCCAGCACCTCCTCCGTCGCCCATCAGCTGATGGCCCTGGAGCGCAAGGGCTTCCTGCGCCGCGACCCGCACCGCCCCCGCGCCTACGAGGTGCGCGGCTCCGACCAGCCCAGCTCGCAGCCCACCGACACCACCGGCAAGCCCGCCGCCTCCTACGTCCCCCTGGTCGGCCGGATCGCGGCCGGCGGCCCGATCCTCGCCGAGGAGTCGGTCGAGGACGTGTTCCCGCTCCCCCGCCAGCTCGTGGGCGACGGTGAGCTGTTCGTACTCAAGGTCGTCGGTGACTCGATGATCGAGGCCGCCATCTGCGACGGCGACTGGGTCACCGTCCGGCGCCAGCCGGTGGCGGAGAACGGCGACATCGTCGCCGCCATGCTCGACGGCGAGGCCACGGTCAAGCGCTTCAAGCGGGAGGACGGCCACGTCTGGCTGCTCCCGCACAACGCCGCCTACCAGCCGATCCCCGGTGACGAGGCGACCATCCTCGGCAAGGTCGTCGCGGTACTGCGCCGGGTCTGACCCCTCGCCCCCAGCCAGCTCCGGGACCCTCTGCGCCGGTCCCGGAGCTGTTCCATGCCCGCTGTACGCCGGCCTGCGGCCTACTTGCCGTCGGCCTGGGCGCTCGCGTCGATCGCGGCCAGCGAGCGGCGGACCTGGTTGCGGTCCGTGGTGTACCAGAAGTCGGGCAGCGAGGCCCGCAGGAAGCTCCCGTACCGGGCCGTGGCCAGCCGGGGGTCCAGGACCGCGACGACGCCCCGGTCACCGGAGGCCCGCACCAGCCGGCCCGCGCCCTGGGCCATCAGCAGGGCCGCGTGCGTGGCGGCCACCGCCATGAAGCCGTTGCCGCCGTTCTCCTCGACGGACTTCTGCCGCGCGCTCATCAGCGGGTCGTCGGGGCGCGGGAACGGGATCCGGTCCATGATCACCAGCTGGCAGCTGGGACCGGGCACGTCCACGCCCTGCCAGAGGGAGAGCGTCCCGAACAGGCAGGTGCGCGGGTCGGCGGCGAAGGTCTTGATCAGCTCGCCCAGCGTCTCCTCGCCCTGGAGCAGGATCGGGTTGTCGAGCCGCCCGCGCAGTTCCTCGGCGGCCGCCTTGGCCCCGCGCATGGAGGAGAAGAGGCCGAGGGTGCGCCCGCCCGCCGCCTCGATCAGCTCGGCCAGCTCGTCCATCATGTCGCCGCGGGTGCCCTCCCGGCCCGGCGTGGCCAGGTGCTTGGCGACGTAGAGGATGCCCTGCTTCGGGTAGTCGAACGGGGACCCGACGTCCAGGCCGCGCCAGACCGGTACGTCCTCCCCCTCGACCCCTTCCGGGGAGAGGCCGAGCGAGGCCGCGACCCCGTTGAAGTCCCCGCCGAGCTTGAGGGTGGCCGAGGTGAGGACCACCGATCGGTCCTCGAACAGCTTCTCGCGCAGCAGCCCCGACACCGACAGCGGTGCGACCCGGAGGGTGGCGCCGAAGCGGTCGTGGCGCTCGTACCAGACGACGTCGTACTCGGAGCCGAGCATGATCCGCTCCGCCACCGTGTGGACGTTCTCCACCGCGGCCAGGGCCTGCTTGCGGACGGCGTCCTCGTCATGGACGGACTTGTCGCGGGTGGCGCCGATCGCGGAGATGACGTTGCGCGCGGAGTCACGCAGGGCGGCCAGCGCGTAGCCGAGGTCGTCGGGGATCTGCTCCAGGCGGCCGGGGAGCGCCAGCTCCATCACCCGCTCGAAGGTCTCCGAGGCGGTCTGCAGGGAGTCCGCGGTCTTCTCGTCGATCAGCTTGGCGGCGCGCTTCACGGCCCGGTTGACCTGCCCCGGGGTGAGCTCGCCGGTGGCGACGCCGGTGACGCGGGATACCAGCTCGTGGGCCTCGTCGACGATCAGCACCTCGTGCTGCGGCAGCACGGGAGCGCCCTCGATGGCGTCGATGGCGAGCAGGGCGTGGTTGGTGACGACCACGTCGGCGAGCTTGGCCCGCTCCCTGGCCGCCTCCGCGAAGCACTCGGCCCCGTACGCGCACTTCGTCGCGCCCAGGCACTCCCGGGAGGAGACCGAGATCTGGCTCCAGGCCTTGTCGGAGACGCCGGGGGTGAGGTCGTCGCGGTCGCCCGTCTCGGTCTCGTCGGCCCAGTCGCGCAGGCGCAGCAGGTCCTTGCCGAGCTTGCTGGTGGGGGCGGCGGCCTCGAACTGGTCGAAGAGGCCCTCTTCCTCGTCCTGCGGGGCGCCCTCGTGCAGCCGGTGCAGGCACAGGTAGTTGGACCGGCCCTTGAGCATGGCGAACTGCGGCCGCCGGCGCAGCTGCGGATGCAGCGCCTCGACCGTGCGCGGCAGGTCGCGCTCGACGAGCTGGCGCTGGAGCGCCAGCGTCGCCGTGGCCACGACGACGCGCTCGCCGTGCGCGAGGGCGGGGACCAGGTAGCCGAGGGACTTGCCGGTGCCGGTGCCGGCCTGGATCAGCCGGTGGGAGTTGTCGTCGATCGCTTCGGCGACGGCTTCGGCCATGGCCACCTGGCCGGGGCGCTCCGTGCCGCCGACGGCGGAGACGGCGGCGTGCAGCAGGTCGGGGAGGGAGGGCTTCGTCATAGCAGGATCAACCCTACGGGGCGCCGCCGACAGTGACGTACCGATCCGGCCTCACGGGTGGTGCAGGGGATTGGGCACGGTGCCGTGGATGACGGCCCGGGGGACGTCCGGGCGGTCGCGGTAGCCGTCCTGGTGGAGCCGGTTGCGGTTGAGGCAGAGCCGGTCGATCCGCTCGGTGAGCAGGTCGAAGGTCTCGAAGCGGTCCTTGAGCTCCGGGAAGCGGGCCTGGTGGCGGATGATCTCCGCCCGTACGAGGGACCAGAACTCGGACTCGGGAACTCCGAGCCGGTCCTCACACAGGGGGGCGAGGTAGCGGAAGACCCCGACGAAGAGGCCGGCGTGGATGAACTGGGTGAGGAAGGCGGGCGGCTCGGTGAGCAGGACCGCTCGGACCTCGTCGGGCAGGGACGCCTGCTCGGGGAGCGGGGTCCGGCTGATGTTGACGTCGTCCACGAAGTCCTTGACGGCCAGGCGGACGGGCACGTCCTGCTCGTCGAAGACCACGATCGCGTTCTCGCCGTGCGGGGAGAACACGGTGCCGTAGCGGTAGAGGAAGTGGAGCAGCGGGGGCAGCAGGGCGGCGAAGAGGCGCTGGAGCCAGGCGGTGGGTGCCAGGCCGGAGCGGGCGACGAGCTCGGCGGTGAAGGCGCGGCCGCGCGGGTCGGTGTGGAGGAGGGAGGCGAGGGTGCGGGCGCGCTCACCGGGGGCGAGGTGGCGGGTCAGGGGCTCGCGCCAGATCGCCCCGAGGAGGCCCTTGTACCGGTAGGGGACCTCGGGGAGCTGGTCGTAGACGGGGTGGCGGATGGTGACGGAGGCGACCTCCCCGAGCAGGATCACCCGGCATTCGTCGCGGAGGAAGGGGTCGGCGTCGCGCAGGGAGTGGATCCAGGCGGTCACGGCGGGGGCGGCCAGGGTGTGCTCACCCGGCAGGCCGCGCCAGACCGTGGTGTTGAAGACGGACAGCGGCAGCTTGACGCTGTGGCGGTCGGGGCGGGTGAGGTTGAGGAAGGTGCGGACGGACTGCTGCGGGAGCCGTTCGTCAGGGTCGGCGGGGAGCGGGACCAGGGCTCCGGAGGCGAGGGCGGGGGCGAAGAGGGGCAGGACGATCTCGTCCCACTGCCAGGGGTGGACGGGCAGGTAGAGGTAGCGGAGGGGGTCCAGGCCGCGGTCGCGCAGGGTCCGGTCGAAGGCGGCCCGGGTGACGGGGTCGAGCTCGGCGGCGTAGAGGCGCGCGGGGTCCTCGAGGCCGGCGCCGCCGCGGTACCGGGCGAGGGAGGTGTGGGCCGCGAGCCAGGGCAGGCGCTGCGGGGTGCGGGCTTCGGGGGCCCAGGCGGCGGCGTCCGCGGCGGACCATCCGATCCGGCCCTTGTTGGGGACGAGCCAGGGGTGGCCCGTCTGGTGCCCTTCGAGGGCTGCGTAGTCCAGGTCGGCGAGGACGTCGGCGGTGAGGGCGTGGTGGTCGAGGCGGGCGTCGGCGGCGAGGGTGGCGCTGAGCTCGCCGATGAGGTGGCCGAGGGTGGGTCCGTCGAGTCCGAGGAGGGTGCGGGCGCGGACGAGGAAGCCGAACGGGTCCGCGAAGGCCTCCGGGGAGTCGGTCGAGGGGGACGGCGGGGTGAGGGTGAGCGTGTCCGGCGCGACCTGCCAGCTGCCGTAGGCGCGGCGGCGCGCGCGGAACCCGAGGCTGCTGCCGTCGTCGAGGGTGAGGGTCCAGGCGTCACCCGCGGCCGCCGGCGCCGGGACGGGGGTGACGATCTCCTCGTACGCGAACTCGGCGAGCATCTTGGCGAGCAGCCGGCGGGCCGCGCCGTCCCAGGTCGGACGGTTGAGCTCGGGGGGCGTGCACGGGTGCTGGGGCGACGGGGGGACGGCGGGTTCCGCGGAGTCGGGGGCTGCGGGGAAGTTCGGCACGGGACTCCTCGAGGATCGGGAACTCCGCGGTGCGCCGCGGAGTTTTCGAAGTGAGAGGCGTAGGAAGACGGTCGGTCCTGGGGGCGGAGGACGGCGGGTCGGCGGCGATCAGAGGAGATTGCGCAGCGACCGGTCCCGGATCATCAGGGCGGCGCGCTTCTCGGGGAGTTCGATTTCGGTGGCGTAGCGGAAACCGGCGGCGAGGAAGGCAGAGACGGAGGGGGTGTTGCGGATGTCCGGTTCGGCGATGACCCGTGTGCAGCGGGGGCGGTTGTCGAAGACGAGCTCGGTGACGGCGCGCAGCAGCGTGGTCCCCAGGCCCCGTCCGCGGTTCGTGCCGTCTCCGATCAGCAGGTGGATACCCGTGTCGTGGGGGCGCGCCGGGTAGTGGCGGGAGACCGGGTCGAGGTCGGCCCGGTAGATCTCCCAGTAGCTCATCGGGGTGCCGTCGAGTACGCCGAGGCAGGGGATGCTGCGGCCGTCGCCGTCGAGCTGAGTCCGCAGATGGGCGGCTGTGACGGCGGATGCGCCGGCGAGCTCCCAGTAGGCGGCGACGTCGGGGTCGTTCATCCAGCGGGTGAGGAGCGGTAGGTCTCGGCCCGGCCGTGCGGGTTCGAGGCGGAAGGCTCCGACCGGTGTGGGGAAGGCGCCCCAGCCTGCGGGCGAGTCGAGGAGGTCCGCCTCGGCGAGCAGGGGCAGCAGCCCGACGGCGAAGCGGTGTCCGGGGGGCTCGTGGTGGTCGGCTTCGTGGTGGGCGAGGCCGATGGCGGTGCTGGTGGTCGTTTCGGCGGGGGGCATCGGGCTGTTCTCCGTGTCGGTGTGAGCGCGTCAGTCGTGGAGGGGGTTGGTGAGGGTGACGTAGACGGACTGCGTGTCGACGGGGCCGACGAGCTCGTCGAGGCCGCCCAGGCGGGTGAGCAGGTTCGCCTTGCAGCGCAGGGTGGGTGAGTCCAGCAGCTGCGTGGGGAGCGGGCCGAGGTCCGCGGCCTTGCCGAGGAAACGGCGGAAGGCGGCGAGGAGTACGCGCTCGTCGGCGAGCCGCTGGGATCCGAAGGCCCCGATGAGACCGAGCACGTTGTTGATGCCGAGGTAGTAGGCGAAGCGCTCGTCGGTGACGGCGTCGGAGACGAAGGTGTCACTGGCGCGGCCGATGCCGGGGAGCCGGTGTTCCAGCTCGGTGCGCCGGGACTCGCGGAAGTAGTAGCCCTGGTTGTCGCGGAAGCGGCCGCCGGCGGGCCAGCCGGCCCGGTCGAGGAGGACCACGGTGTTCTGCTGATGGGCTTCGAGGGCGATGCCGGCGAGCGCGTCGAAGGCCAGGACGGGCAGGACGACCTGGTCGAGGTAGCGCAGGAACCACTCGGTTGCGACGGCGGAGGTGGGCCGGCCGGTGCTGGTGGCGAGCCGGGAGACGGTGTCGGCGAGCCGGGAGCGCATCGTGGTGCGGCCGGGCCACGGGCGGGGTGAGGTGAGCGCGGCGACGCAGACGGCGTCGTCGTCGGAGCGGAAGGGGTTGTGGCGCAGCAGGGCGTCGAGTCCCGGTACGGGGGTGCCGTCCGGGGTGTCGACGGCGACCCAGGCGGGGTCGCGGACGATGTCGAATCCGGGGTGGGCCGTCTGCCATTCCTCGGCGAGGCCGGTGCGGAGCAACCGGTGCACCTCGACGCCGCGGTGGAGTTCCTTGCGGAGGTTCTCACGGCGGGAGTTGGTGATGCGCAGGCCCAGGGAGAGCTTGAGCATCGCGGGGGCGCCGGGGCGGTGGACGGTGCGGACGGAGGAGGTGGGGTACCAGGGGGGTCCGTACGGGCCCAGGTCGGTGAGGAGTCCCGCGTCGCGGAGGGCGGCGACGGCGGGGCGCTGGAGGAGGTCGCGGGCCTGCCAGGGGTGCAGGGGAAGGGGGGTGGTGCCGGCGGGCAGCGGGAGTCCGGGGGCGAGCCGGGCGAGGAGCTGCGCGGCGGAGACGGGGCGGCCGCGTTCGGTCCAGGCGGAGTCGGTGGCGAGGGCGGTGGGTGCGACCGCGAACCAGTGCAGGGGGAAGGAGCCGTGGAGTTCGGGTGAGTAGCGGTGGGCTTCGGTGTCGGAGAGGCCTTCGCGGCTCTTGGGATCCGGTTGGAGGGGGTGTCCGAGGAGGAGGGACTGTTCGGCGGTGAGGAAGAGGTCCCCGGCAATGGGGGTGGGGGCTGTGGGGCGACGGCGGCGGTCGGCGATGAACTCGGTGGTACGGCGCACCGAGTCGGCGACCCGGCCGACGAGATCGCCGCCACGGCCGTTGCCCTCGCGGGCGCTGTGGGCGGGGGGGGTGGGGGCGTGCACGGGGGGGGCGTCGGGGGGGGCGGCTTCGGGGCGGGGGGGGGGGGTGCGGTGG
>NZ_JBHVUQ010000121.1:0-23103 GCF_042884105.1 Streptomyces sp. NPDC058157 | reverse complement strand
GCCCCCGTCGCGAGACGGGGGCCGACGGCCGTCGGCTGCTGCGCTACTTCTCGTGCCCGGCCGCGCCGTTGCCCAGCGGCGCCGTGTCCGTGCCGGTGAACTTGAACCGGACCTGCTCCAGCCGCTTCCCGGCGTCCTGCTCGGAGTAGCGGTCGGACATCACGGCCTTGAGGAGGATCCGGTCCGTGACCTTCTCACCGGCCTCCAGCTTGTTCAGGCCCAGGGACGTGAGGTCCAGGCCGTCCTTGACGAGCTCGGCCAGCCGCTTGCGGACGATGTGCTTGGGTATCGTG
The DNA here is from genome assembly GCF_042884105.1 of Streptomyces sp. NPDC058157. Taxonomy (NCBI): domain Bacteria; kingdom Bacillati; phylum Actinomycetota; class Actinomycetes; order Kitasatosporales; family Streptomycetaceae; genus Streptomyces; species Streptomyces sp. NPDC058157. The sequence continues at coordinate 22,810 of NZ_JBHVUQ010000121.1, read as the reverse complement.
CCGCCGGGGCCGGCGTGCCCGACCGCGATCTCGATGTCGAGCACCTGCGCGAGCTCCCGCGCGTCGGGGGTGTCCGGGATGCCGGCGTTCAGAAGGACCTTGCCGATGTCGACGTTGCCCTTGTTGGAGAGCTCGACCTTCTCGGCCGGCGTCGTGTCACCGGCCTTCATGTCCTTCCCGGTCAGACGCTTGAGGACGGAGGACTTCTCGCCGTTGGCGAAGAGGTCGACCGTCTCGGCCCGCTTCTGCGACGAGAACGGACCGGAGGTGACCCAGGCGTCCGAGGTCAGGGTCGCGTAACCGCCGGCCGCCGTCAGGCCCAGCCCCAGCAGGACGGCACCCGCGACGACGACCTTCTTCCTGCGGTTGCGTCCCGCGGTGTTGCGTGCCTCCTGCGTAACCTGCTGCATTCTGCTGCCTTTCCTGTATGTGCTGAATGACGTGTGCCCCTGCCGGAGGGCATGGGGGGTCGGGTCACCCTGTAAAGGAATTCCCGGCCGTCTCCGGCTGGGCACCTCTGAATCCTCGCCCCGTGATCACACGGGCAACAGGAGCGAACGTCCTTGGGAAACACACAGCTTGTGCTACCTGAATACTGCTTAAGGGATCCCCGGCGGCCGGCACGGCTGTCTGCATGCTGAGCCCATGCACCTGCTTCTGATTGAGGACAGCCCCCGCGTCGCCGACACCCTCCGGTCGAAACTCGCGGCCGAGGGAATACGTTCGGACTGGGCCTCCAACGGCCACGCGGGACTGCGCCGCGCCCTGGAGGGCGGCTACGACGTGATCGTGCTGGAGGTCCTGCTGGCCGGGATGAACGGCTACGAGGTGTGTTCCCGGATCCGCGCCGCCGGCCAGAACACCCCCATCCTGATGCTCACCGCCAAGGACGGCGAATACGACATCGCCGAGGGACTGGAATCCGGCGCCGACGACTACCTGGTCAAGCCCTCCTCCTTCCTGGTGCTGGTGGCCCGCCTGCGGGCCCTCGTCCGCAGGTCCGGGCAGTCCGCGACCAGCGAGTGGGTCGTGGGCGACCTGAAGGTGGATCCCATCGGGATGCGCGTCTGGCGCGGAGACGCGGAAATCGGGCTGACAGCAAAGGAATTCAGCGTTCTCGCCTGTCTCACCAACCAGGCCGAACAGGTGGTGAGCAAGCAGGAAATCGTCAGACGTGTCTGGGAGAATCCGTCCGCGCGACCACTCAACGTGGTGGAGGTCTACATCAGTTCCCTCCGCCAGAAGATCGACGCCCCTTTCGGCCGATCCACCATCGTCACCGTGCGCGGCGCCGGCTACAAGCTCATCGACCAGCGGTAGCTGAAGCCCTTTTCAGCCGACAGCCCGGCCGGCGGAATACGAAGGCATAGTCGCAACGAAACCCATGCCATCGGATCCCAGCGAATGCGGAGTACCGCCGTGGTGCCCTCCTCCCCCCTGTCCCGCCGCCCCGTGTCCGCCGCCGAGGCCGCACGAGCCGCCGCCCTCGGCCGCGTCCTCGCCGCTCCCGCCACACGCGGCCGCACGCACGGGCGGAGCGCCCCGACCACCCAGCCCGGCGGTCACGCGCCACGGGCCGGCGCGCACGCACCGCCGGCCCGCCCGAGCGCCATGGCGGCCGCCGCGGCCGGATGGAGCGACATGCGCGCAAGGGCGTCACCGGGCAGCCCCGCCTGAAAACCCGGGGCGCCGTCGATGTGCGGCGGCCCGTTCCCCCTTCTTTCCCTGAAAGGAACCCAGCATGGTCCACCTCTACGACCGGGAACTCGCGGCCTGGGCCCCGATGCTCCCACCCATCGACCACAGCGACCCCGAAAGCGCCCGCGTGTGGATCGCGGAGGTCGACGTTCCGGGACCCGCCGGTGCGCCCGCCGTTCCCGTCCGCGTGTACGCGCCCGTCCGCCCCGCCGACCCCTGGGCGTTCTCGCCGGCCGTCCTCTACTTCCACGGCGGCGGCTTCGTCACCGGCGGCCTGGAGACCGGCCATGACGAATGCGTCTGGACCGCCACCACGCTCGGCGCCGTCGTCGTGAACGTGGGCTACCGGCTCGCCCCCCAATTCCCCTATCCCCAAGCCCTCATGGACGCCCACGCGGCCCTGTACTGGCTCTCCGCACAGGGCGAGTCCCTGGGCATCGACCCCAACCGGATCGCCGTCGCCGGCGAGGACGCGGGCGCGGGCATCGCGGCGGCCCTGTGCCTGCTCGCCCGGGAACGCACGGGCGTGCGCCCCTGCTTCCAGCTGCTCGCCGGACCCCTGCTGGACGACCGGCTCGCGTCCCCGTCCGCACAGCAGTTCACGGACACACCGATGCTCGACCGGATCCAGGCGGCGAACATGTGGTTCCACTACATGGGCGCCGCGGCCGGCGGCCCCGACGTGTCGCCGTACGCCGCGCCGGCCCGCGCCCAGGACCTGACCGGGCTGCCGCCGGCCCACGTGTCCGTGTGCGACATCGACCCGGCCCGTGACGAAGGCATCGCCTACGCCCAGCGGCTCATCCAGGCCGGAGTACCCACCGAGCTCCACCACTACCCCGGAACCTTCCACGGCTGCGCCTCCATCCCCGGCGCCGAGATCGCGCAACGGATGCGAGAGGACCGCGTCAGCGCACTCCACCGTGCGCTGTGCACGCCCCCGCTCCCACCTGCGCCGGTCCACGGACCGCCCGTTCCGGCTTCGCCGGCCCTGTCGTGACCGCACCGAACGACGAAGACGTCCCCCGGCGCCCTCCCCGCCCCCGGTACCAGCTCCTGGCCGACGAGCTCACGCGCCGCATCGACCGCCCCGGGAACAGCCGCCCCGCCAGGGTCCCCTCGGCCGCCGAGATCGCCCGCCGGTACCAGGTCCCGCTCCCCACCGCGCAGTTCGCCCGCCGGGCCCTGCACACACGGCTGCGCTCCCGGGGCTCCCCCCACGCCGTGCCGATGGCCGCGGACGCGCAGACCGTCGCCGAGCGGGTCGCAGGACTGCTGCGCAACCGCATCCTGAACGGAACCCTCAGCGGACGCCTGCCCATCCGGCCGGTCCTCGCCCAGGAGTACCGGGTCAGCGTCGACACGGTCGGCAAGGCCGTCCGCCTCCTGGCGCAGGAGGGACTCCTCTACGGGGCCGCCCGGCACGGCACGTACGTCCTCGACCGGCAGCCCCCGCCACCGTCAGATCCCGCCGGCCAGGCCCGCCTGGTGTGCGAGGATCGCGGCCTGGGTGCGGTTGTCGACCTCCAGCACGGACATCAGCCGTGACACGTACGCCTTCACCGTCCCCTCGGACAGGTGCATCGACCGGGCGATCTCTGCGTTCGACAGGCCCGCGCCCAGATGCCGCAGCAGCTCGCGCTGCTGCGCGCTCAGGCCGGCCAGCCTGCCACGCAGCCCGGGGGAGGCGCCCGGGCCGCCCACACCCCGCCGTCCCGCCCCCGCGGTGGCCAGCCTCGCGGCCGGGACGGGAGCGAGCGCCGTACCGCCGGCCGCCACCAGCCGTACGGCGGCCACCACCTGCTCCGGTGGCGCGTCCTTCAGCAGATAGCCCGTGGCGCCCGCGGCGAGGGCGCGCGCGATGCCGTCCTCGGTGTCGAAGGTGGTCAGCACCAGGACCGCGGGCGGCTCGGGCAGCTCGCCCAGGCTCCGGGCGGCCTCGATGCCGTCCATCCCCGGCATGCGCAGGTCGGTCAGCACGAGGTCGGGACGCCCTTCACGCGCCTGCTCCACCATCTGGGCACCATCACGGGCCTCGGCTATGACAACGATGTCATCCTGGCTCTCCAGCAGGGTGCGCAGCGCGAAGCGCATCAGCGGTTCGTCGTCCGCCACGATCGCGCGGATCACGGCGCGCACCCCTCGCCCGCGGCCAGGGCGGTGCGCGCCGGGAGGGCGCCGGGGCGGTCCCCGACGGGCAGCGTCACGCGGACTTCCCAGCCGCCGTCCGCAGTCGGGCCGGCGGCGAAGGCCCCGCCCAGCAGGGAGACCCGTTCCCGCAGCCCCGTCATACCGAAGCCCGCGCCGGTGCGGGGGGCTCCCGCCGGGCCGCGGGCGGGGGCGGGCCCGTTGGCCACGCACACCGACAGGGCCGCGTCCTCGTGCCGGACGCGGACGCGGACGGCGGTCGGGGCTCCGGGGGCGTGCTTGACGATGTTGGTCAGCGCCTCCTGGACCGTCCGGTAGGCCGTCAGCGCTGCCTCCGGGGGGATCGGGACCGCCTCCACGGGCGTGTACGCGACGGGGAGACCGGCCGACCGGGCCTCCTCGACCAGGGCGTCCAGGTCACGCAGTTCACGGCCGGCCACCACCGAGCCCTCACCGTCCCGCAGTGCGCCCAGGACCTGTCGCAAGTCGCGCATGGCCGCCCGCGCGGTGTCGCCGACGGCCCGGGCGAGCTGCCTGCCTTCGGCGTGCGCGGCGCCCGCGGCCTCGATGGCGCCCGCGTGCATGGCCATGAGCGCGATGCGGTGGCCGAGTACGTCGTGCATCTCCCGGGCGAGCCGGAGCCGTTCTTCCGTGCGCGTCTGCTCGGCCCGCCGCTCCCGCTCCGCGCGCAGGGCCGACAGGTTGCGCTCGTACGCCCGGGCGCCGAGGCCGAAGACCACCGGGAAGGCGCCGTAGAGGGCGGCACACGCGAACTGGCCGACGAGGGTGACGCCGACGTGGCCGGGCAGCAGCGCCTTGAGGACGGTGAACCCGCTCCAGGCCAGGCCGATCGCGAGCGTCCGCCGGCTCCGCTGGTCCCGGGCCAGGCAGTACAGGGCGATGAAGACGGGAACGCGCGACCCGTCGACGGCCAGGCCCACCGCGGTGAGCAGGGCGACCGGCAGCGGGGCCTGGCGGCGCCACAGGAAGCCGGCTGCCACCACGAGGGCCACCAGTGTGCTGGGCAGTGCCGCGCTGACCAGCCCCGTTTCAGGGTTCAGGGCGCCGGAGAGCGACCCTCCCGCCACGACGGCGACGATCAGCAGGTCGCTCCGCAGCAGCCACGTCCGGCCCACGGGCGCCATGAGCTTGGCATGCCAGCGCTCGAAGGCGTCCTGAGAGGCAACAGCAGTCACGGCATTCCTCGATAGTTCGGCTGGTTCCACCAGAAGAACGACAGACCCTACCAGAAAGGACTAGACCACTCGTGATCCATGACACACCGGCGGAGGCCGGGCAACGAAAGTGAACGCGCCCGTCCACATGTTCACCTCCGGCCGGAAAACACCGCCGAAGGTGCCCGGTCGCCCCCGCGCGGACCTGATACGTGCCCATGCCGGTCTAGCTTGATCCCCCGACGACGGCACGGACACCGGTCCCGTCCGCCCCCCCCCCGAAAGGAACCCAGTGCGCCTCCTCCTGATCGAAGGCAGTGCCCGCGCCGCGAAGGCGCTGAGGCTGGGGCTCGCAGCCGAGGGCTTCCACACGGAATGGGCCCCCGACGGGCACTCGGGCCTGCGCAGAGCCCTCCGCGGAGACCACGACGTGATCGTGCTCGACATCCAGCTCGCGGGACTGGACGGTCGTGAGGTGTGCTCCGGCATCCGCGCCGCAGGCCGGACCACCCCCATCCTGATCTTCACGGCCAGGGACGCCGAACACGACATCACCGGGGGGCTGGAATCCGGCGCCGACGACTACCTGGTCAAATCCTCGTCCTTCCCGATCCTGCTCGCCCGGCTCCGGGCCCTCCTCCGCCGAGGGAGCAGACCCAGTCCCACGGAATGGCAGCTGGGCGACCTCAGGGTGGACCCCGTCTCCATGACCGCGTGGCGGTCGGGGACGGAGATCGAGCTGACGGCGAAGGAGTTCAGCGTGCTGGCCTGCCTGACCCGCCACGCCGAGCGGGTCGTCCCCAAACCCGAGATCATCCAGCAGATCTGGGAAAAGGGGTCGGCACGCCAGGCGAACACCCTGGAGGCCCACATCAGCGCCCTCCGACGCAAGATCGACAGACCCTTCCAGCGCGCGAGCATCGTCACGGTCCGGGGAGCGGGCTACAAGTTCGTCATCGGCAAACACCCGTCCCCGACACCCGCGCCACCCTCCTCGCCGCCGGCGCTGCCTTGATTCAGGGTGCGGTCCGGGTGCCGTCGAGCCGTTCGACGCGCGCCACGTTCTCCCGGTCCTCGGCGTCCGCGCTCGCCTCGGCGGCGAACCAGGCGTCGAGGATCTCCTTGAGCAGCGGTTCCGAGGTCAGGCGCAGGCTGAGCGCGAGCACGTTGGCGTCGTTCCAGCGGCGCGCGCCGTCCGCCGTGTAGGCGTCCGTGCACAGGGCGGCGCGTACGCCGGGAACCTTGTTCGCCGCGATCGAGGCGCCCGTACCGGTCCAGCAGCACACGACGGCCTGGTCGGCGTTCCCGGCGGCGACGTCGCGGGCCGCCGCCTCCGAGCAGGCTGCCCACTGCGGATCGTCGCCAGGGCTCAGCGCCCCGTACGGCACCACGTCGTGTCCGCGGTCGCGCAACTGCCCGAGGAGCGCGCGAGCCACGGGCTCGTCCATGTCCGAGGAAACGGAGATCCGCATGCCCCGAGCGTAACCGGCGGCGGAACCCACGTCCGCCGCGAGTCGCAGTACGGCCGGACGGTCTCCGGGTGGGTGCCTGAGGCGACGGGCGATGTCTGTGGCTACCAAGGGTCAGGCACAATGCGGTGTGATGTGTGATGTTTGCAGCCACGAGATGCGACGCATGCCGGTGGCTGAACCGCAGATGCCCTGGAGCCTGGCAGTGAAGGAACGCTGGTTCTGTTCCTGGTGCTACGCCTGGACCGAATTCGGATACGACCCGCGCGAAATCTCGCGGCCGCAGTACGGCTACATAGTGTGGGAGCGGGCGGAGTCCCCACACCTCCCGGAGGATGTCGCCCACGCGTACGACGCGGCGTACGCGTACTCGACCGACGGCTTCGGTGGGACGCTGTGCGGTCTGGCCCATGAGGGCCTCAAGGCCTCGGGGCACCTGTGGATAGACGAGTCGCCGTATGCCTGCGACGGGTGCATGGAGGCCGCTGCGGTCATCGACGAGCGCTGGCCGCTGGACATGCGGAACAACAACCGGGACTCTCCCCCTCCGCCTCCCGGTTCCGACTGGCCCCCCTTCTAGGGGTCTGTTTCAGAAGTGGATCAAGCGGTGACGTGCGGAGCCGGTGATGGCCGTATGCTGCACTCGCATGATGGATCTTGGTAGTCAGATCGCGTACTGGGACAGCGTCGGCGCAACGAAGACGTTCACCCATCCGGTGAATCTCAGCTGGCTGGCGGGAGTGAGCCGGAGCGCTCGGGTCCTGGACTATGGGTGTGGATACGGCCGGGTGATGGCTGAGTTGAGCGAACACGGCTTCTCTGACGTGTCCGGTGTGGACCTGTCTCCCGCGCTGATCGAGCGGGGCCGTCAGTCGCGGCCTGACCTGCGCTTCGCCGTCCTGGAGTCCCCGCCGGACCTGACGTACGCGTCGGCGAGCTTCGATGTCGTCCTGCTGTTCGCAGTGTTGACGTGCGTCCCCGACGGCATTGCTCAGCGGGCACTGGTCGACGAGCTGAACCGCGTCCTGGTGCCCGGCGGGCTGCTCTACGTCAGTGACGTGGTCCTGCAGGACGACGAACGAAACCACAGCCGCTACGCGGCCTATGCCCAGCAATTCGGCACACCGTACGGGGTGTTCGCTACTGACGACGGTGCGGTGTGTCGGCATCACGACATCGCGGAGCTGCGTGCTCTGCTGTCGGGCTTCGACCGGGTGGACGAGAGCCGGATCGAGGTTGCCACGATGAACGGCCATCGGTCGCAGGCGGTGCAGTTGCTGGCCCGCAAGCGGTACTGAGCACAGCCACTCATTGATGGCAGCGATCAGCGCGGTGGCCTCGTAGCGGACGGCGAGTCTGTCGTACCTCGTGGCCACCGGGCGGTGCCGCTTCAGGCGGTTGATCCCGCACTCCACCGCGTGGCGCTCCCCTTCGCGGTTACCCCGAGACCGGGTCCGCTGGGCGGGTGGGAGGCCGCCCAGCCGTGTTCGAGCAGTGCGAAGGCCTCGTCGGCGGCGCGGTGCGGCTCGGCGTGCCGCAGGATGAGGCCGCGGGCCTCAAGGGCGAAATGGGCCAGGGCGGTGCAGCTGACGTCGTCCTCGGGGGCGCCTACGGCCTCGGCGATGGCCCGCGCCAGGGCTGCTTCGTGGCGCATCCACATGCGGTGGGCGTAGTCGCGCAGCGCGGGGGTCTCCTGCACCATGCGCGTGAAATCGGCGAACCGTGGGTCGGTGGCATGCGCGGCGAGCTGGGTCTGCGTCAGCAGGATGTGCCCGCGCAGAGCCTGGGGGATCGACGTGCCGGGCGCGCGGTCGCGCACGGCGGCGACAAGCGCCGCCTCCAGGTCGTCTTCCTGGTCGAAGACCAGGGCTTCCTTGCCGGAGAAGTGTTTGAACAACGTGGTCACCGAGACGTCGGCGGCGTCGGCGATCTCCTTGACGCCGACCTGGTCGTAGCCGCGGTCGAGGAAGAGCTCGAGTGCGGCGTCGGCCAGGGACTGGCGGGTCTGGGCCTTCTTGCGCTCGCGGCGCCCGGTCGGTGGTTCGGTCACCCGCACACCGTACCCCAAAATGAAGTAGCTACGAAAGTTGAGTCGTTGCACTTATTTATCGAGTGTGCTTTCTTGATGAGGCCGGACCTCCCGGCGGCTCACCCGCCTATCGAGGGGCACTCCCATGAACTCTGCTCGTAATCCCCGCATCGCGATCGTCGGCGCCGGCCTCGGTGGCCTCACCTGCGCCCGAGTCCTGCAGCGACACGGACGCTCCGTCTCCGTCTTCGAACGCGAGGCCTCCGCCGACGCCCGCCCACAGGGCGGCACCCTCGACCTGCACGCCGACACCGGTCAGGCCGCCCTGCGTGCGGCGGGGCTGGTCGACCGGTTCCAGGCCCTCTCCCGCCCCGAAGGCGAGGAGTGGCGCGTGCTCGACTTCGCTGACGCGGCCCTCCTGATGCACCAGGGGCCGTCCGCGGCCGGCGGCCGCCCGGAGATCGACCGGGGCCACCTGCGCGGAATGCTCCTGGACTCGCTCACCGAGGACACGGTGCGGTGGGACCGCGCCGTCATCGGGGTCACCCCGCTGCCGGACGGCACCTGCCGACTGATCTTCGGTGACGGCGCCGCCGAGGACTTCGACCTGGTGGTCGGCGCCGACGGCGCCTGGTCGCGCGTCCGCCCCGCCCTGTCGCAGGCCGCACCCGACTACACCGGTGTCACCTTCGTCGAGACCGGATTCGACCACTGCGACACCCGCCATCCCGACCTCGCGCGACTGGTCGGCAACGGATCCATGCTGGCCAAGGGCGCCGGCAGGTCCCTGGTCGCCCAGCGCAACAGCAACGGTCACATCCGCGCCTACATCGCGTTCCGTGCCCCGGAGGACTGGCATGTGGCCGCCGGTGTCGACCTCGGCGAACAGCGGGCCGTGCGGACGCACCTGTTGGGGATGTTCGACGGCTGGGACGAGAGCCTGCGCTACCTCCTGAGCAACAGCGACAGCGGGTTCGTCAACCGGCCCCTGTACGTCCTGCCCGCCCCGCACACCTGGGAGCACGTTCCCGGCGTCACGCTGCTCGGCGACGCCGCGCACTTGATGCCCCCGGTCGGGCTGGGCGCCAACCTCGCCATGCTCGACGGCTCCGACCTCGCCCACGCCCTCGTCACCGAACCCGGCGTCGACGACGCCGTCCGCGCCTACGAGAGCATCATGCTGCCGCGCTCGGTCGAGGCCGCGACGGGCAGCGCGCAGGGACTCGACCACCTCGTTCCCGCAGCGACTTCCGGAATCTTCGGTCGGGAGGTGCTCGGCGACTTGACCGGCAGTTAGTTAGCCGCCATATTACTGCTCATGAGTGACGAGGATGCGAACCCCGGCGCTGCGCCGACGCTCGAGCAGGCGCGGAAGCAGATCGCGCGGTACGGGCTTGAGGCGGACCCGCAGGCGGTGCTGGTCGCGGTGCGCCTGATGGCTGCCGGGGCGCGCCTGGACCGGGCGTCCGAAGTGCACTTCGCGCGTTCCGGGCTGTCGACCGGGCGCTACCGCCTTCTGGTGGATCTCGAGGACAGTGACGGGGAGAAGTCGCCGTCGCAGCTCGCGAAGAGTCTCGGCGTCTCGCGCGCCACGGTGACCGGCCTGGTCGTCGGCCTGGAGCGAGAGGGCCTGGTGGCTCGCCGCGCCTCGACGGAGGACGGGCGGGGCGCGGTCGTCGTCCTCACGGCGCGTGGCAGCCGGCGGTTGCGCGATATGGCCGCGGACCACTTCGCGCGGCTTGAGGCGCTGGTCGGTGGACTGGCCGCGGACGAACGCGGGCTGTTCCTCGAGCTCCTGGAGCGGATCACCCAGCGGATCGGCGCATTGACCGCCGAATAGCTGCGGCATCGCATCACTTCCGCGCGGGGGTCGCTGCCTCGACCGCGCGGAACCCTTCTCTGCGCCCATATAGTTAGCCTCCTAATCAACCGATAAGCCGGCTCATCAATTCTGGAGGAGTCCCATGAGTCCCCCTTCCCGAACCGCCCAGCGCGGTGTCGTCACGCGTCCGTTCACCCTGTGGAAGGAAGTCGCGACCGCCTACCTGGCCCCCGCGCTCTCCGCCGGGCTCGGCGGATTCCTCAGCGGCCAGCCCGAACTGACCAGGGCCGCGTTCACCTCCATCGGGGCCACATCGGCCTTGGTGGCCTGCGGCGTCGGCGCGTGGCTGCACCGCCGTGGCCGACCCCGGCGCTGGACGGCCTCGGCGCCGCGACCGGTCCTCACCCTCGGACTCGCCATGACGGCGGCCGCAATCGCCGGCCTGGCCGGATGGTTCGGATCCGACTGGCTGCCATCACACACACCGGTGCCGGACGCCGGATGGCTCGAGCGGCTGTGGATCGACCTGCCGCTGTCGGCCGGCCTGGCCGCCGCCATCGTCACCTGGCGGTGGCACGGCACGACACTCCGCCAACAGGCCTGACCCGGCCCTTCCCACCCGTTTCTCCAGACCCCTCACCCACGAGAGGCACACTGTGATCACCATCATCGGCGCCACCGGCGCCACCGGCAGCGCGCTGCTCCGGCGGCTCATCGCACTCGAGGTCCCCTGCCGCGCCATCAGCCGTACGCCCGACGACCTGCGTGCCGCCATCGGCGCCAACACCCCGGTCGAGATCGTCGGTGCGGACGCCGCAGACCCCCAGACGCTCCGCGACGCGTTCGCGGGATCCACACAACTGTTCGTCGCCATGGCCAACAGCCCGCGTCAAGCCGAGCTCGAGACCAACGTGATGGACGCCGCAGCACACTGCGGGATACGGCACGTGGTCAAACTCTCCGCCCCGGCAGCCGAGCCCGCCTCACCGGTGGCCATCTCGCGCAGCCACTGGCAGGTCGAGGAACACCTGGCGAAAACCGGCATGACGGCCACCCTCCTCCGACCCTACGCGTTCATGCACAAGCTGCTCCTGAACGGACCGGCGATCGCCGAGGGCGTACTCATCGGGGCCGTGCGCGAGGCCCCCTGCAACTACATCGACGTCCGAGACGTCGCCGACGTCGCCGCCGAGACCCTCCTGCGCCCCGACCTCGCCGGCGCCACCTACACCCTGACCGGCCCGCGGGCCTTCAGCCACCCCGAGCTCGCCCGTCTGCTCGGCGAGCTGACCGGTCGCCCCGTCCGCTACATCGACCTGCCGCCGAGCGAGTTCCACAGCCACCTCCTGTCCACCGCACACATGCCGCCCTGGCTCGCCGGCCACGTGGTGGAGATCCAGCAACTGGCCATCACCCGCCCGGAGTCTCCGAACGACACCATCGAGACCCTCCTCGGCCGCCCCGCCAGGACCCTGCACGCCTTCCTCCGCGAACACCTCCACACCTTCACCAAGACCGCCTGACCAACCCCCCAACCGTCCGCAAGCCGCAGGGCCCGGGGACGGCCGCTGTCCCCTGATCCACGGTCGACGGGGCGAAATGATGTTCCGCGGCATGTGGGAGGCGGGTTACTGTTCCTGTTCTCGGCAAGGTGGTCGCTGCCCCTGCGGGCGCTGTAGCCCGGAGCGCCTCGCGCCGCCGTCGGACCTTCCGCGAAACGGCGTACGCATCCGGCCCCTCACGACCGAGCAGGAACGCCGGCCTCTACCAGCACGACGACGGGATCCCCCTTGACCCACATGCCCGGAGCACGCGTGCCGGGACGGACCTGGACGGTCCGGCTCACCGGCCACACCGATCACACCGTGTCCGTCACCTGCAGCACCGCCGCGTGCCGGATGCCGCCCCGCTCGAAGGATGCCGCGAGCATGCGGCGCTTCGCCGCGGAACACGCCAGAGCCCACGGACGCCTCGCCGGCGCCCGCCCCAACGCCACCTGCAGCTGCGGGAGCGCCGAGTGCGCCCACCACGAAACCCGCGTCCACTGCACCGGCACCAGCCTGCTGGTCCTCATCCACAATCCGGCCGTCGGTCAGGTCTGGACCCTGGCAGAGGTCTGTCAGGCCTGCGCCCGCCACATCCCCCACATCACCATCCTGGCCACGGCCAAGCCCGCACTCCCCGCCTCCACCTCCACGGCCCCGGCCGTGGAGGTGGAGACGCAGCGCGCCGCGGTGCCGGGCGGATTCTCCTCACCGGAGGCCGCTCCTGACCCGTCACCGGGCCGCCGCCGCCCCCACCGCGCCCACCGGCAGCGCCGCTCGGGAGGCTGAGCCACCACTGCACCGGCTGCGCAGGAACGAATCCCTTCCGGCGGGCGAACCCGGACCAGCGCGGGTCCCCGGCCTTCCCCGCAGCGGCCGGCAGCTCGTACGCGCGGACCCGGTCGTGCGTGAGCACCGGGCCGCGGGCTCGCGTCGGTCACACGACGGGTGGTCGGCCGGCGGCGGCCAGACGGAGGACGGTGCGCCAGCTCATCGGCCTGCGGATCTGGTCGTGGCGGCCCGTCCACCCCTCGCGCCACCCGCCGAAGGCCTCGCGGGCTCCACCCCCGCGAACCGCGCGCAGCGCGGTGGCGGTGGCCCAGACGAGCAGGTAGGCGGGGATGAGCGGGGCGGGCAGGTTGCGGTAGGCCACCCAGACGCGGTTGCGGGCGGCGAGCCGGTGGAAGAGGGCGTGCCGGGTGGGCTGGGTGAGGGGGTGGTGCATCCGGATACCGGCCGCGTACCAGCCCGTATGCCCCTGGTCCCAGAGGCGTTGGGCGAGGTCGATGCCCTCGTGGTAGAGGAAGAACGAGCCTGCCCAGCCGCCCGCCCGTTCGAAGGCGGAGCGGCGGACGAGCACGACGCCTTCGGTCATGGTGGTGATGGTGCCGGGGCGCTCCGGGTGGCCCGCGCGTAGCCGGGGGACCCAGCGGCGCGGGGTGGTGGTGTCGTCGGGACCGGTCAGGCGGGGCTGGACGTACGCGGCGCCGGGGTGTCGCCCGGCTTCGGCGAGCAGACGGGCGAGGATGTCCGGCCTGGGGAAGGTGGCGTCGTTGTCGAGGAAGAAGACGTAGTCCGCCCCCGGCCCGTCCTGAGCGAGGGCGTCGGCGCCGACGTTGCGGCCGGCGGGGATGCCGAGGTTCTCCGGGAGGGCCAGCACCCTTGCGCCCGCAGGAACGACGTCGGGGACGCAACCGTTGCCGACGACGCAGATCCGCAGCTCGACCCCCGTCTGGGCGAGGAGGGCGGCCTGCGCCGCGGCCTCCTCCGCCGGGCGGTCGTTGAGGGTCAGCAGGACGACATCGACGCGGGGCTGAGACACGGTGTCCTTCTCGGTGTAGGTCGGGTGTGCGCGGCGGGCGGCGCCGTCGTTCGGCAGCTGTGTTCCTGCGAGGCGTCCCGTGGTGGCCCGGTCGGCTGCCGGGCCGTCCTGCCCCTACCGTCCACGCGGCACGAGTCCGGTGTCGAAGGCGACGATCGCCAGGTGGACGCGGTCTCGCGCCTTGAGCTTGGCGAACAGACGCGCCACATGGGTCTTCGCGGTCGCCGCGCTGATCACCAGCCGCTCGGCTATCTCGGTGTTCGACAGTCCCTGTCCGACCAGCGCCAGCACCTCGCGCTCCCGGTCGGTGATCCCCGCGATGGGACTCGGGTCCGCGACGGGCCCGGCGTCCGCTTCGGGGGCCGTGGGGCCGGATGCTGCGGCGAAGTCCGCGATCAGCCGTCGGGTCACGCTCGGCGCGATCAGCGCGTCGCCCGCGGCCACCACGCGGATCGCTTCCAGGATCGCGTCCAGGGCCATGCTCTTGAGCAGGAATCCGCTGGCGCCGGCGCGCAGTGCGCCGTAGACGTACTCGTCGTGGTCGAAGGTCGTCAGCACCAAGACCTTGGGCGGGTCCGGCTCGGCGGTCGCCTGCCGGGTCGCCTCGATCCCGTCCATGCCCGGCATCCGGATGTCCATCACCACGACGTCCGGCCGCAGCTCACTCACCAGGCGCACCGCCTCGCGTCCGTCGCCGGCCTGGCCGACCACCTCCAGGTCGTCGGTGTCGCCGATCAGGAGGGCGAGCCCGACCAGCATCAGCGGCTGGTCGTCGACCAGCAGCACTCGCACGCTCATGCCGGAAGCCTCGCCGTCACCCGGAATCCGCCCTCGGGACGCCGGCCGGCGCTGAACTGGCCGGACAGCAACGTGACTCGCTCGCGCATGCCGAGCAGGCCGAAGCCGCTCCCGCCGGCCGCGGAGTGCCTCGGACGGACCGGCCTGCCGAGACCGTCGTTCCCGTCGTCCACCACCTCGATCGTCACCCCTTCCGGCTCGTAACCGACAGCGACCCGGCATGCTCGCGCACCGGAGTGCCGCACCACGTTCGTCACCGACTCCTGGATGATCCGGAATGCCGACAGTTCGATCTCCGGCGGCAGTGGACGCCGCTCGCCCCGCCAGGTCACATGAACCCGCACCCCGGCGCCGGCCGTGCGTTCGGCGAGCTGCGGGACGTCGGCCAGGCTACCGGCCGGCGCCAGCGGAGCGGCCTGCGGCATGGCGTCGTCCGCCTTGGCACGGCGGAGCGCCCCGAGCATGCGCTGCAGCTCCAACAGCGTCTCCCGGCTGGTGGTCTCGATGCCGGTCAGCGCCTGTCGCGTCTGCTCGGGCTTGGTCTCCACGACCCGCGCCGCCGCTCCCGACAGCACCGTGATGATCCCGATGCTGTGCGCGACGCTGTCGTGCAGTTCGCGGGCGATCCGCAGCCGCTCGGCCATGACGACGCGGGCCGCGGTCTGCTCCTGCAGGGCTTCGAGGTATTCACGGCGTTTGCGATAGATCCCCCCGAAGACCCACGCGACCGCGAACCACAACGCGAACTGCCCGGCCCACTGGACCGCGTCGCCGACGTTCTGCCCGCGAACGTGGAGGTCGTTGAGGAACGCGGCCGCGACGGCCGCGACGGAGCCGGCGGCGGCAGCCTTCGGCCGCCGGACGGCGAGGTATCCGCACAGGCCGACGAGCAGGACGAACACGATCAAGGGCCGCGCGCCGAAGGCGTCGCCGAGGACCGCTTCGCCCAGGACCGTCGCGAAGACCGCCGCCGGCAGACGGCGCACCAGCAGAACCGGCAGGGCGAGCACGACGCACAGACCGAGCATCTGGAAGGGCGCGAGGCCGGGGAACCGGAACAGGCCGTCGTAGTGCGCCCAATCAGTGGGCAGCATCGTCAAGGCGAGAACCAGCGCGTACAAGCAGGTGGTGGCCAGCACCACGGCTTGTGACATCAGCCAGGTCACGCGCTTCGATGTCGACAGACGCTGGAGAAGCTGTTCCATACGGAGATCGTATTCAGTGGCGTCGGCTCTCCGCGTCGCCCCGGGGATGTACGTCGGATACACCCCCGGGCCGATGGCCCGGGAAGAGGTGACATCCGCCGGCCGACGCGGTGCATCACGGTTCGTACCTAGCGTCGATCCCATGAAACGCAATCGCCGTATCAGCGCTGTCGCCGCTCTCGCGCTCGCCGCCCTCGTCACCGGAACCGGCGCCGTATCCGCCGCCCCGGCCGCACCGGTGGCCGCGCACGCATTCGACACCTCACAGGCCACGGCCTCGGCCTCGGCCACGGCCACCGCGTTCACGCGGTCCTTCCACGGCACGCTCCCCGCGCCCACCGGCCCCTACGCCGCCGGCGAGGACGTCATCCACCTCACCGACGCGAGCCGCCTCGACCCGTGGGTGCCGTCGTCCGGGCCCCGCCGGCTGACCGTCACGATGATCTACCCGGCCGTCCCCGGGACCGGGACTCCGGCCCCCTATATGACCCTTGCCGAGGCAGCCGGACACATCCAGCGCGCGAAGATACCGGCGAGCTCCGGCATCACCCCGCAGAACCTTTCCGGCGTCACCACTCACGCCTTCGACGGCGCTCGGCCGCAACGCGGCAAGTATCCGCTGGTGGTCCTCTCACCCGGGTTCGGGGACCCGCGCATGGTGCTCACCTCGCTCGCGACCGAACTGGCCAGTCACGGCTACGTCGTCGCGCTCGTCGGCCCCACCCACGAGGACAGCGGCGAGACGCTGGCGAACGGCCAGACGCCGCCGTGCGCGATCTGCGACGACCCGAAACTCGACATGAACACGGTCACCGCCAGCCGCGCGCTGGACACGTCCTTCGTGATCGACCAGTTGACGCACGGCAATACCGCGTGGGGCCTGGCACACCTCATCGACAAGCACGAGATCGGCATGGCCGGACACTCCATCGGCGGAGCGTCGGCCGCGGCCACGATGATCGCCGACCCGCGAGTTCAGGCCGGAGTGAACATGGACGGCAAGTTCTACCCGGTCCCGATGCCCGGCCAGATCAACCGGCCGTTCCTCATGCTGGGTGAGACCGACAACCTCCCGGTCGGCGGCCACGACACCTCGTGGGGGGAGGCCTGGGCCGCCCTCGGCGGCTACAAGAAGTGGCTGGCGGTCACCGGCTCCAACCACCCCAGCTTCACCGACGTGGACCTGCTCGAGGAGCAGGCCGGGTTCCCGACACCGCCCCTCGACCCCGCACGTGGCATCGTGATCACGCGTGAGTACGTGACCGCGTTCTTCGACCAGAGCCTGAAGAGGATCCACCGTCCACTGCTGGACGGCCCCACGCCGAACAATCCGGAAGTACTCTTCCAGCCCTAGGCAGTGTCTGATGGCTCTTGCCTGGATGGTGGATCTCCCTCCGTTCCGGGCAGGAGCCGGTCATGGTGCGCTGGCATGAACTGACGAATGCCCAGTGGGATCGCATAGCCCCGCTGCTCCCGGAGCCCGGCGCGCCAGGCGGGCGGTGGGCCGACCACCGGACCGTGGTCAACGGCGTGCCTTACCGGACGCGGACGGCTCGTGGGCGGACAACGTCGATTCGACCACCTGCCGGGCCCACCAGCACGCGGCCGGGCCGGCGGTCGCCCGCCGGCCTTCGACCGCGAGCAGTGCGTCACGACATCCTCGGTGAGCCGAAGGCCGCCCAGCCAGCCGTGGAGAACGCATGGGCCTGCTCCACTGCTGCGGGTCGCGTATGGCTACGGCGAACGGACCCGTAGCGCCGGGTAACGCTCGGGACTGGACCGCGTCACGTGTATGTGCGCAGTTCGGGCCACATCTCGCCCCAGGGGCGGCGGGGGCCTGTGCAGATGTAGACCTCGCCGCCCCATTCGACGTTGTGCACGCCGTAAGGGTTGGAGAGGGTGGCGGCCACGCGGACGTCCCGGAAGTACTGGCGTAGACGGGCGGCGTATTCGGGGGCGTGGTCGGGACCGGGGGCGACGGCCACCACGGTCGTGGCGTCAGGGTTGCCGGGACCCCACCACCAGTCGGTGTTGTGGGCGCTCACGGCGGTGGGCAACCCGGTACCGCGGCCGAGTTCGTTGATGGCGCCGGCCTCGCCGTAGTCGGCCGTGAAGATCACCGCGTTCGCGCGCTGCTCGGGCGGGAGACCGGTCCATACCTGCCGCACGGTGCCCACCAGTTGGGGCCAGCCCAGCGATTCCCCCAAATTCGAGTTGATGCCGTACGTCCAGGCCGCATTGGAGGGTGGCAGGACGGGCAGCACGATCACGGCGAGCAGCGCAGTCGAGGCGGCGGTTGCGACCATCAAGCCGCGCAGCTGCTTCCGTTGCGAGTGCAGCTGCCCGTCGAGGCCCACGGCCCCGGCCGCCAGCAGGCACACATACAGGCCGCCCAGGTAGTACACCTGCGCTCCGGTCGTCACGGCGAACAGCACGTACAGCACGGCGTACGCGATCACCAGGCACCGCCACAG
The DNA here is from genome assembly GCF_042884105.1 of Streptomyces sp. NPDC058157. NCBI lineage: Bacteria > Bacillati > Actinomycetota > Actinomycetes > Kitasatosporales > Streptomycetaceae > Streptomyces > Streptomyces sp. NPDC058157. The sequence goes on along the minus strand of NZ_JBHVUQ010000121.1, from coordinate 4,626 downwards.
CGGCCGACCGGACCGCCACAGGAACCGCAGGCCCGCCACCCACAGCACCGTCATCGCCAGACCGGCGATGCCGAACTGCCCCACGATCCAGGTGAGGATGTTCCCCGGGCCTCCGTTCTTCCCGTTCAGCGCCCGCGTCATCTCGAACATCGCCCAGCCGTGCCGGGCCTGCCACCACAGGTCGGGCAGCACGAGCAGCAGGGCTATCGCGGCGCCCGCGAGCAGTCGGCGGTCGACCGCGGTCCGGCGGGCCGGCCCCAGCAGCACGGCGGCCAGCAGCACGACCCCGAAGATGGCCGCGAGGTGGTTGAATTCCGCGCCGATGCCGACCAGGGCTCCCGCTGCGAGCCACCACCGAGTGTCGCCGGTGCGGCCGATCCGTACGACCACGAGCGCGATCGCGGCCCACGCCAGCACCTCGTACGACGTGGTGTTGGCAACGTGCGCGCCGCCCAGCAGCACGGGCATGGTGGCGGTCGCGACCGCCGCGAGCAACTGGGCCCGCCGCGCACCGCCGAACTCACGCGCCGTCATCCCGCCGACGACCACCGTGCCCGCGGCGGCCAGCGCCGGCCACAGCCGCAGGCCCGCCTCCGAGACCCCGAACAGCGACAGCGAGACCCGGGCCAGCAGCGGCGCCAGCGCCGGCTGGTCCACATAGCTCGCCTGGAGGTGCCGAGCGCAGTCCAGGAAGTACAACTCGTCGATGTGGAAGCCGTAGCGTGGCGACAGCGCCATCAGCACGGCTAAGACCACCACGGCGACGGCGAACACCCGCCGGTCCAGCGGTGCGATCCCCCCGCCGACCTCCCCGTCCGCACGCCGCCCCACGTCCGTCGCGCCTGTCATCCCCCGCCACCCCCGGTCCTCGGCCCCTCGGTCCCGTCGTCCACGTGGCCGGGGGCGGCCCGGCGCGCACGCTCCCGGGCTGCTCGTACCCTACGCACCCCGCCCACACGCGGTGAAGCACCCCCGGCCAGCGCCTCGTGACGGCCCTTCGGGTCGGCTCGCGGCGGCCTGAGCGGCCTTCACCGGCCGCAAACCCCCGGCCGGCACGGCGACGCTCGACGTACGAGAGGAGACCAGCCGGGCCGGGCCCGGCTGTAGTACCGCCGGGCGGAGGAGATCTTCGCGGCCGGGGTGCCCGACGGCCCGTGCGTCGACAGACGGCGGGGTGTGGGTGGCCCTCTTCCACGGCGGCGCGGTCCGCCGCTACACGCCCGGGGGCACGCTCGACCGGGAGATCCGTTTCCATGCCGCGCTGACGACGGCGTGCGGTTCTGGTGGGACAGACCTGACCGACCTCTACGTCACCACGGCCCGGCGCGCGCCTGAGCACGACGAACCACTCGTGGGCAGCGTGCTTGTCGTGCCGGGCGCCGGCCAGGGCCTGGTTCCCACCGCGTTCGCCAGCTGCATTCGCGCACGGGGTGGCTGCTGCGGCGCCGGGCTCGGGCAGGACGGCGCGGATGAGGGCGAAGACCCGTGAGACCTGGACGAGCCACCGCACGTCGGCCGGGAAGTCCGGGTCCATCGCCGACCTGGGCGCGGGACCGTCCGCCAGTCCTTCCCCGCCCCCGCCGCGAGGGCGGCGCCGAAGCGCGCGGCCTCCCACCGGGCTTGCTCCTCGACTGCCCCGTCTGGACCCGGAGCGGGTCCCAGGTCCGGGGAGACCGGCCCGCCCAGGGCCAGCCAGCCGTCCCGGATCTCGATCACCCGCCGGTATGCCGGTACGTCGGTACGGCGGAACCGCAGGTCCCGCCGGGCGAACATCCCATGCTCGACGGCGACGAGGAAATCGCGGACGCGGCCGTCGATCTCGCCAGGAGTGTCTTGGCGAGGCCGGGCCCTTGATACTGAGCGTCTCGGCGCCGAGGTGGCCCTGGGGGTCGAAGCCGATGACGCAGACTGCGAAGAGGGGGGACGGGTGGGAACGATCCTCAAGGGGATGGGCCGAGTTCGCTGGGCGGACCTCACCCACGCTTACGGTTCGGCCGAGGACGTTCCGGGCCGGCTGTCCCGCGTGGGGTGGGGAGATACGAGGACGGCCGTCCTGGCACTGGGCGACCTCGGCCTGTGGCTCGGCGAGCTGGCGGTCTTCGACGCGACTGCCGCGGCGGTTCCGTTCCTGTGGGACCTCGCGGTGGCTGAGGCCGTCACCGTTCGCCCGGGTGTGATCGAGCTGCTGGCATCGATCCTCCACCACGCGAACCCGCCGCACCTGGAGGTCCAGTTCGCGGCGCACCGGGCGGTGCTCGACGGCGAACGCACGGCGCAGGCGCTGACCCGGGACGGGGACCCCGCCGTGCGAACCGCCGCCCTCGGCCTGCTGGCGGCGATCGACGGCCACGCCTGCGCGACCTGCCGGGCGGCCGCGGACAGCGGCCGAGCCCCCTGACCGGTGACGGCCGGCCCGGGATCCGGCTCGGGGCTCTCGCGCAGGCCGCCGTGCCCGGCCGCCGGACTCAGTCGCCGTACAAGCCCCGCTCGTCGAGGCCGGCGTACAGGTGTGCTTCAAGGCATCGAGGTGCATCGAAGCCCACGGCCTCCCCGCGGTACAGGGCGATCAGCGAGTCCTTGCCCCGCCACCAGTTGTCGGTGACACCCTGCACTTCTGGCACCGGCTCATAGCCGCGCAGGTCGAGGGAGTCGACGGCCTCGCCTCTGATCCTCGTGACGGTCTCGGCCAGGACACGGGCATGCGCGGCGAGCGCCAGCGACTCCACCCATCCGTCTGTACTGGCATGGAGGGGCGTCCAACGGTGGGCGTCGATCCCGAACGCCCCGTCGGGGCCGATCACGAATCCGTACCCCATGGACACCCGGCAGTCCCCGGCGTCGAACGACCAGCCCTCCGTGGCCGATCCTTCGGGACAGCTGGCCTCCAGGACGCGGGGGCCACCCTCGTAGAACGGCGCCGGCGGGAGGGCGAGGCCGCCCCAGCGGTCCTGGAAGGCGGCGGCCCGCTCGGCCTCCGCCGCCGGGATCCCGTGGGCGATCCACACCTCGCGGAGTCGCCGGATCTCCTGCGGGGGGAGGCGGATGCCGTGTGCCTCGACGAAATTCCGGGCTCTGCGGCTCAGACCGGTGGGCCCGACCGGGGCGGCCGACACCGGGTTGCCGGCCGTCACGGCAGCTCACCACCATCGCCTGCGTGAAGCACAGCCGACGCGATCTCCCGTACGCGGTCCAGCGTGATTCCCGTGCGCTGTTCCACGGCGAGGGGATGCTCGCCGACCGGGCGGGTGTGGACGTACGTCTTCAGGTTGAGGGCGCAGGCGGGGTCCCAGACGGCAGGGGCGTCGGCGGTGTGGTTCATCGCCAGCTCAGGGTGGTGGGTTCCGCAGCCTGTGCAGGTGAAACCGAGATTGCTGGTCATGGTGCTGAAGCTTAGTGACGGCCGTGGGCGCGCCACCGGCCCTCGATTCCCGTTGCCTGTCGTGGCATGGGGGAGTTGTCGCCTGACGTGGTGCATGGCTCTGGCCTAGCCTTCTCCATCATGAGCCTTGTGATCACACGACTGACCCCTGATGTGCGCGCCTGCTCCGGTCACGTTTGGGCCGCCGCTGTCCAGGGGTGCCCAGCCGGGGAGCAGCCGTGACCACGGACCTGCGCATCACCTGGTGCCTGGACGGTCATGGCTGGGCCCACTGCACCGTTGGAGCCTCTGGAGGGGAGGCGGAGCTCACCGCCTCGCACATGACGAGCGCTCCGGAGGATCTGCTCATCGCCGTCACACGCCTCGTCACGGGGGAGACGGAGACCCGGGCGCAGTTCGAGGCGGAGCCGACCGCATACCGGTGGATCTTCTACCGTCAGGCCGAGGAGGTCTGGGTCCGTCTGCTGGAACTGCGGCACGGCGGCGCCCACGACAGCAAGGGCACGGAGATCTGGTCAGCCTTCCTCCAGGCCGATGAGCTGGCCCGCGCCGTGATCCGATGCTTCGACGAGGTGACGCGGATCTACGGGGAGAGCGGCTACCGGGGCAAGTGGGGCGAGCACTTCCCGCGCGCCGAGCTCGAATCCCTCAGGCGGGCTCTGGCATCCGGGGGAGTGGCTGCCGACGACGCGTCCCGTCCGCCCTCATGCAGGACGAACGGTCGCGGTGACACCCATCGGGCCACCGGCTGACGGCCCTTCCCGGCCGGCCGTTGCGTGTGCGGCCGGCCGGGAGGCCAAGGCGCAGGGTGGCTACTGACCGGTCCCGCCACGGGAGATCGCGGGGAAGCGCGCGGCCGTATCGACGTAGTACTTGCGGATCAGCGGGCCGAACGTGTTCGGGTCGTTGCCGAGGAGCATGAGCTTGATGTGTGCGATGGCCTCCGCCTCGGTGAGCGTGGACGCCTTCGCGACGGTGTCGCCAATGGTCTTCTTGGTCGTCCACGTCTGTCGGGCTTCGGTCGTGGCACTGACATCGGGGTCGAGGGCCAGGAAGAAGGGGCGCCCGCCCAGGCCGCCGTCGTTGCCGGTGGCGAGGAGCACGATCACGTGGAACCCGGACCCGTCAGGTTGGATGAACAGGCTCCTGGGTCCGCCGACGTGGTCGGTCGGGCCCTTGACGGTCACGGCGCGGTCGGCGTGCAGGCGATCGCCGATCGCGGTCCACTTCTCGGTGATGTCCCCGGC
>NZ_JBHVUQ010000120.1:0-23575 GCF_042884105.1 Streptomyces sp. NPDC058157 | reverse complement strand
CCCTCGGGTGCCCGGCACCGCCACCACCCGGTGTGCTCAGCCGTGGGTGAAGTGCGGTGGGCGCTTGTCGACGAAGGCGGTCATGCCCTCCTTCTGGTCGGCGGTGGCGAACACCGCGTGGAAGAGGCGGCGTTCGAAGCGGACGCCTTCGGCGAGGGTGGTCTCGAAGGCGCGGTTGACCGCCTCCTTGGCCATCATCGCGACCGGCTTGGACATCTCGGCGACGGTCGTGGCCACGGCGAGGGCCTCGGCGAGCAGCTCGTCGGCGGGGACGATCCGGGAGACCAGGCCGGCGCGTTCGGCCTCGGCGGCGTCCATGGTGCGGCCGGTCAGGCACAGTTCCATGGCCTTGGCCTTGCCGACGGCGCGGGTGAGGCGTTGGGAGCCGCCGATGCCGGGGATGACGCCGAGCTTGATCTCGGGCTGGCCGAACTTCGCGGTGTCGGCGGCGAGGAGGACGTCGCAGAGCATGGCCAGTTCGCAGCCGCCGCCGAGCGCGTATCCGGAGACGGCGGCGAGGGTCGGGGTGCGGACCTGGCCGAGGCGGTCCCAGGCGGTGAACCAGTCGGTGAGGTACATGTCCATGTAGGACCGCGGGCGCATCTCCTTGATGTCGGCGCCGGCGGCGAACGCCTTCGGGGAGCCGGTGAGGACGATGCAGCCGACGTCCGGGTCCCGGTCCAGTGCCTCCGCGGCCGCCACCACCTCCGTCATGACCTGGAGGTTGAGGGCGTTGAGTGCTTCGGGGCGGTTGAGGGTGAGGACGGCGACGCGGCCCTTGCGTTCGAGGAGGATGGTCTCGTAGGCGGTCATGCGGTGGTTCCGTTCTGGTGCGGGGCGGCAGGTCGGAGGGTGCGGACGATGGCCGAGAAGTCGAGTGCGGCGCCCTCGCCCTCGGCGAACGCGGCGTACAGTTCGGCGGCCTTGAGGCCCAGCGGCGCGTCCACGCCGCCGGCGCGCAGCGCGTTGGCGGCGAGACCGAGGTCCTTGGCCATGAGGGGCGCGGCGAAGCCGGGGCGGTAGTCGCGGTTGGCCGGGCTCGTCGGGACCGGGCCCGGGACCGGGCAGTTGGTGGTGAGGGCCCAGCACTGGCCGGACGCGGTGGAGGCGACGTCGTAGAGGGCCTGGTGGTCGAGGCCGAGGCTCTCGGCGAGGACGAAGGCCTCGCTGACGCCGATCATGGAGACGGCGAGGATCATGTTGTTGCAGATCTTCGCGGCCTGTCCGGCACCGGCGGCGCCGCAGTGGACGGCCTTCCTGCCCATGGCGTCGAGCAGCGGCTCGGCGGCGGCGAACTCCTCGGCCCCGCCGCCGGCCATGAAGGTGAGCGTGGCCGCCTCGGCTCCCACGACCCCGCCGGACACCGGCGCGTCCAGCGCCCGGTGACCCGCGGCGACCGCGGCCTCGTGGGCGGTACGGGCGTCGGCGACGTCGATGGTGGAGCAGTCGATGAACAGGGTGCCGGGCCGGGCCGCGGCCAGCAGGCCCTGCTCTCGGTAGAGGGCCAGGACGTGGCGGCCGGCCGGCAGCATGGTGATGACCACGTCGGCCTCCGCGGCCGCTTCGGCGGCGGAGGCGGCGGGCTCGACACCGCCGCTGCCTGCGGCGGCCAGCAGGCCGGGGACGAGGTCGAAGCCGAGGACGCGGTGTCCGGCCCTGACGAGGTTGGCCGCCATGGGGCCGCCCATGTGGCCGAGCCCGATGAACGCGACGGTGCTGCTCACCAGACGACCTCCTGCGACGAAGCGGTCCCGACGCGTAGGAGCCGGAGTTCGTGCGCGTCGAGCGGGGCGAAGTACCGGTCCACGGCGCCGGGGCCGACCTCTTCCAGCGTGGCGGGGGACCAGCGCGGGTTGCGGTCCTTGTCGACGACCTGGGCGCGGATGCCCTCGACCAGGTCGGGGGAGGAGAGCGCCGCGCAGGAGACGCGGTACTCCTGTTCCAGGACGCGTTCCAGGGGCCCGAGCTGCCGGGCCCGGCGCAGCGCGGCCAGGGTGACCTTGACGGCCGTGGGGGACTTGGACAGCAGGGTGTCCGCGGCGGCCTTCGCGGCGGGTACGTCCGAGGACCGCAGGCGCGCGACGATCTCCTCGGCGCTGTCGGCGGCGTAGCAGTGGTCGATCCACTCGCGCGAGGTGCTCAGATCGCCGGACGGCGGCCGTCCCACGTGGCGTTCGAGTACGGAGTGCACGGAGTCCGAGGCCAGTTCGCGGGCGAGCGCGGGCAGGGCGGCCGAGGGGACGAAGTGGTCGGCGAGCCCGCACAGCAGCGCGTCGGCCGCGCCGACGGGCGCCCCGGTCAGGGCCAGGTGGGTGCCGAGTTCCCCCGGGGCCAGGGCGAGGAGGTACGTACCGCCGACGTCGGGGACGAAGCCGATGCCGGTCTCCGGCATGGCGACCTTGGACCGTTCGGTGACGATGCGGACGCTGCCGTGGGCGGAGACGCCGACGCCGCCGCCCATGACGATGCCGTCCATGAGGGCGACGTACGGCTTGGGGTAGCGGGCGATCAGGGCGTTGAGCCGGTACTCGTCGCGCCAGAAGTCCGCCGAGGCGGTGCCGCCGGTGCGGGCGTCCTCGTGGATGGCGCGGATGTCCCCGCCCGCGCACAGGCCGCGCTCGCCGGCGCCTTCGATGACGACGAGCTCGATGGCGGGGTCGTGCGCCCAGGTCGCGAGGGCCTGCTCGATGCGGAGCACCATGGGGTGGCTCAGGGCGTTCAGCGCTTCGGGGCGGTTGAGGGTGACGTATCCGGCGTGGCCCTCGGTGCGGAGGAGGACGTGGTCTTCGGCGTGGGCCGGGGAGTGGGCCGGGGAGTGGGCCGGGGCGTGGCCCGGTTCGGTTCGGTTGGTCATCGCAGGGTCTCCGTCAGTCCGCGCGCGACGATGACGCGCATGACTTCGTTGGTGCCTTCCAGGATCTGGTGGACCCGCAGGTCGCGGACGATCTTCTCGATGCCGTACTCGCTCAGGTAGCCGTAGCCGCCGTGCAGTTGCAGGGCGGCGTCGGCGACTGCGTAGCCGGTGTCGGTGGCGAACCGCTTGGCCATCGCGCACAGGCGCGGGGCCAGTGGATCCCCGCTGTCCAGGGCCTCGGCGGCCTGCCGGACCAGGGCCCGGGCGGCGGCCAGTTCGGTGGCCATGTCGGCGAGCCGGAACTGGAGCGCCTGGGCGTCCAGGAGACGGCTGCCGAAGGCCTCGCGGGTGGCGAGGTAGGACAGGCTGCGGTCCAGGGCGCTCTGCGCGCCGCCCAGTGAGCAGGCGGCGATGCCGAGGCGGCCGCCGTTGAGGCCGTTCATGGCGATGCGGAAGCCGTCGCCCTCGGAGCCGAGGCGCCGGTCGGCGGGGACGCGGACGCCGTCGAGGACCACCTGGCGGGTGGGCTGGGCGTTCCAGCCCATCTTCCGTTCGTTGGGGCCGAACGAGACGCCCGGGTCGTCGCGTTCGACGACGAAGGCGGAGATCCCGGCGGGTCCCGGCTCGCCGGTCCTTGCCATGACGACGTAGACGCCGGCCGCTCCGGCGCCGGAGATGAACTGCTTGACGCCGGTCAGGACGTAGTGGTCGCCCTGCCGTTCGGCGCGGGTGCGCAGGGCGGCGGCGTCGGAGCCGGCGCCCGGTTCGGTGAGGCAGTAGCTGCCCAGGGTCGCGGCGGAGCAGAGGCCGGGCAGCCAGCGGGCGCGCTGGGCGGCGTCGCCGTAGCGGTCGATCATCCAGCCGACCATGTTGTGGATGGAGAGGTAGGCGGCGATGGAGGGGCAGCCGGTGGCGAGGCTCTCGAAGACGAGGACGCCGTCGGCGCGTGACAGTCCCGAACCGCCGTGCTCCTCGCGGACGTAGACCCCGCCGAGCCCGAGCGCGGCGGCCCGGCGGATGACGTCGACGGGGAAGTGCTTGTCCTGGTCCCAGGCCACGGCATGCGGGGCCAACTGCTCCTGGGCGAAGTCGAGGGTGACCTCGGCGAGGGCGAGCTGGTCCTCGGTGAGGGTGGTGGTCACGGCGCTCACCCCATCGTCGGGATGGTGAAGCTCGCGCCCTCCTTGACCCCGGAGGGCCAGCGCGAGGTGACGGTCTTGGTACGGGTGTAGAAGCGGATCGAGTCCGGCCCGTGCTGGTTGAGGTCGCCGAAGCCGGACTTCTTCCAGCCGCCGAACGTGTGGTACGCGACCGGCACCGGGATCGGGACGTTGACGCCGACCATGCCGGTGTTGACCCGGCGGGTGAACTCGCGGGCGGTGTCCCCGTCCCGGGTGAAGATCGCGACGCCGTTGCCGAAGGGGTGCTCGCTCGGCAGGCGCAGCGCCTCCTCGAAGTCGGCGGCGCGGACCACCGACAGGACGGGGCCGAAGATCTCCTCGCGGTGGATGCGCATCTGCGGGGAGACCCGGTCGAAGAGCGAGGCTCCCGCGAAATAGCCGTTCTCGTGCCCGTCCAGGGTGAACCCGCGCCCGTCGACGACGAGTTCGGCGCCCTCGTTGACGCCGATGTCGACATAGCGGCGCACCCGGTCGAGGGCGTCGCGGCTGACCAGGGGACCGAAGTCGGCGTCGGGGTCGTCCGAGCGCCCGATCTTCAGGGTCGCGATCCGGTCCTTGAGCGCCGCCACCAGCCGGTCGGCGGTCTCCTCGCCCACGGGGACGGCCACGGAGATCGCCATGCAGCGTTCGCCCGCCGAGCCGTAGCCGGCGCCGATCAGGGCGTCGACGGCCTGGTCGAGGTCGGCGTCCGGCATCACGATCATGTGGTTCTTGGCCCCGCCGAAGCACTGGGCGCGCTTGCCGTGCGCGGCGGCGGTGGCGTAGATGTGCGCGGCGATCGGCGTGGAGCCGACGAAGCCCAGGGCCTGGACGCGGGGGTCCTCGAGGAGGGTGTCGACGGCTTCCTTGCCGCCGTTGACCACGTTGAGGACGCCCGGCGGCAAGCCGGCTTCCAGGAACAGCTCCGCGAGGCGCAGCGGTACGGAGGGATCGCGCTCGGACGGCTTGAGGATGAACGCGTTCCCGCAGGCCAGAGCGGGTGCGGCTTGCCACAGCGGGATCATGGCGGGGAAGTTGAACGGGGTGATGCCGGCGACGACGCCGAGGGGGCTGCGCAGGGAGTGCACGTCGATGCCGGTGCCGGCGTTGTCGGTGAACTCCCCCTTGAGAAGGTGGGGGATGCCTGCGGCGAACTCGACTACCTCCAGGCCGCGTTGCAGGTCGCCGTGGGCGTCGGCGACGGTCTTGCCGTGCTCGGCGGACAGCAGCCGCGCGAGGCTGTCGCGCTCGCCTTCGACGAGCTGGAGGAAGCGCAGCAGCACGCGGGCCCGGCGCTGCGGGTTCCACTGCCCCCATTCCGCCTGCGCCTCTTCGGCGTTGGCGATCGCCGCCTCGGTGTCGGCTCGTCCCGCGAGCGGGACCCGGGCCTGGACGGTGCCGGTGTTGGGGTCGTACACGTCGGCGAAGAGGCCGGAGGTTCCGGTGGTGTGCTTCCCGCCGATGAAATGGGTGAGTTCACGGACCATGGGTGCCTGCTCTCGTCAGGTTGGATCCGGGGATGGCACGGCACGCCGACGGACCGCACCCGGGTGGGGGTGCGCCGCGGGGGAAAGCCGTGAGAACTACGAGCGCGCGAAATCGGTGTGTGCGCGCTCCGCCGGATCACCAGGGTCGTGGGTACAAACCGGTGCCATGCGTGTCTGCTCCATCCTCGTGGACAACACGGAACATCCGCGGCCGGTATCCTGACTCCCGGATCCCCGCGCGCCGCCCGCCTTCCCGACAGACCTCGTCAGTGGCGTGTGGATGGCAGCACACTCCCCGGTCACAGTGGCGGGACCGTGCCGGTTTCTCACCGGCTTCCCTGCACCGCGGACCTTGTGCCACGAACATATAGTTGGACGTCCTAGTAAGTCCAGAGCCGACGCTCGGGCGGGCCTGGAGCCGACGTGTGCGCAGATCGCTCAGTCCTGGTCGGTCCGAAGGCGCTGCCGTTCTCGTCCACCGCAAGGGCGCGGCCCAGCGGCGGGACCGCCCGCTGGGGGCAGCTCAGGCGGAAGGTCTTGCCGCCGCTGGTGGAGGTTGTCTCGTCGCGCCACACCAGCCGCGAGACGGTGGAGGCGTCCGCCTGCGACACCCTGGGCAAGACGGTCATCCGCTCCCAGGACCGGGCGGGATTCGTCTGCGGAGGGTGCAGGCGGGCCTGCTGGGCCGCAAGATCGGCCGGGGGTTCCACCCCTACGACCGGGACTGCCGAGGGACCCGGTGGAGCGGCCGGGTGCCTGGCCGGGATGCCGTGCGGCGGTGGTGCGTCAGCTCTGGGCGGGGGCCTCGCCCGCCTGGTCGGTGGCGGCGTCGGCGGCGGCCGCCTTCTCACGCATCTTCCGCACCAGCTCCGCCTTGCGGTCGGCGGCGCCCTGGCGGTCCAGGTTGCGGTGCGGACCGTTGTTCTGCCGTTCGGCGCGGGACTGCCTCTTGCGCTGGCCGCCGCCCTGGCCCACGGGGTTGTTGATGTTCTTGCTGTCGGTCACGGGTTCTCCCGGTGGTGATGTGCAGTGATCTGTGGATTCATCGGTGGGGGGACGGGCGCGGCGACGTGGAAGGGCGTCAGCAGGGGCCCGTCAGGCCCTCACTCGAAAATCGGTGTCTGGAAGAACATGACAACGACGTTACCCGGTTTCGCGGGCCCCGCGGCCACCGGACCGGGTTCCCGCGGCAGGGCTCCCGCCGGCACGGCGTAGCCGTCGCGCCGGGAACGGCGGCCCGGTCCGGCGCCCTCAGCCCGACTGCGGCCGGGCCGCGGCGCCGTCCCCGGACTCCGGTCCGGTGACGGTGATGGCCCCCGACGGACACACCCCGGCGGCCATCCGCGCGGCCGCGAGCAGGGCGGCGTCCGGTGCGGTCCGCAGCAGGACCACCAGGCCGTCGTCGGGATCCTGGTCGAACACGCCGGGGGCGGTCATGGCGCACATCCCGGCGCCGATGCAGCGTGCGCGGTCGACGTCCAGGCGGGCCGGGTTCACCGCGGGTCCCAGGTGACCGGCAGGCTCTTGACGCCGTAGATGTCGGCGGTCTCCGGGCGCAGCCGGACCTCGTCGGCCGGTACGGCCAGGCGCAGCGTCGGGAAGCGGTCCAGCAGCGCGCGGAACGCCACCCGCATCTCGACGCGGGCCAGTTGCTGGCCCAGGCACTGGTGGATGCCGTGGCTGAAGGCCAGGTGGCCGTCGTACGGGCGCCGGATGTCGAGCGCGTCCGGGTCGGTGAAGCGGGCGGGGTCGCGGTTGGCGGTGTTGAACGACAGCACGACCGTCGTGCCGGCCTCGATGGTGTGGCCGCCCACCTCGACGTCCTCCAGCGCCGTGCGGTGGAAGGTCTTGGCGACGCTCAGGTAGCGCAGCAGCTCCTCCACCGCCCCGTCGGTGAGCGAGGGGTCGGCGCGCAGGGCGGCCAGCTGCTCCGGGTTGCTCAGCAGGGCGAACGTGCCGAGGGAGAGCATGTTCGCGGTGGTGTCGAAGCCGGCCGCCAGCAGGATGAGGCTGATCCCCTTGAGCTCCTCGTCCGTCAGATCGCTGTCGGTGAGCTCGCTCAGCACGTCGTCGGTGGGGTGGGCCCGCTTCGCCGCCACCAGGCGCGCGAGGTACTCCTGGGTGGCGGTGTAGGCGGCGATCAGCTCCTCGTCGCCGACCTCCCCGCCCATGAACGCGTCGATCTGCTCCTGGAAGGAGGCGCGGTCCTCGTAGGGCACGCCGAGGATCTCGCAGATCACGATGGTGGGGATGGGCTTGGCGAACGCGGTCACCAGGTCGGCCGAGGGACCCGCCGCCTCCATGGCGTCCAGGCACTCGGCGGTGATCTGCCCGATGCGCTCGGTCAGCATCCGCATCCGCCGCACGGTGAACTTCCCCACCAGGGGCTTGCGGTAGCGGCCGTGCTGCGGCTCGTCCATCAGGAGGAACTCGCCGGGCGGGGCCGCGGGGAGCTCGAAGTCGACGATGTTCATCAGCTCCTTGCGCGAGCTGAAGCGGGGGTCCGCCAGCACCGACCGCACCAGGTCGTACCCGGTGATCAGCCAGCCGGGCTTCCCGCCGACGTGGGTGAAGCGGCTGATGGGACCGTGCCGCTGGGCCTCGCTCAGCTCGGCCGGCGGGTCGAAGGGGCACCCGGACCGGCGTTCCGTCGGCATCGCCTCGACCGTGTGCGGGGACTCGCTCATGACGCTTTCCTCATCTCGCGATATGACGCGTTTTCTGTCCCTCGAAAGCTACGTTGCATTCATCATGCAGTCAACGGATTGCATGCATATGTGCAGGTGAATGGCGGTAAATTGATGCAATGGCCCTGTCGTCGAATGCAACGGTGCGTTGCAATGGATGGTGGTGAAGGCAATGGGCGGGCGGGTCGGTCAGCCGGTCGGTCGGTCGGCCGGTCAGGCGTCGAGGGCGGTGATGATCTCGTCCGTGGTCCCGATCCGGCCGAGGCGGGGGAAGATCTTGCCGAAGGTGTGGGCGTGGGAATCGGCGTCGGTGTCGGTGGTGGCGTCCTCGGCGAAGGTCAGCTCGTAGCTGTGCTCCCAGGCCGAGCGGGCGGTGGATTCCACTCCGATGCTGGTCGAGATGCCGCCCAGCACGATCCCCGTGACCCCGCGGCGCCGCAGTTGCAGGTCGAGCTCGGTGCCGGTGAACGCGCCCCAGTGGCGCTTGGTGACCACGATGTCGCCGTCGCCGACGAGCCCGGGCGGGAACACGGAGAACTCGGCCGGCGGGGCGGCGGTGGGCCCGGGACGTTCGGCGCGGCCGCGGGGCAGGTCACCGCCGTCGGGGGACCAGGCCACCCTGACCAGTACGACCGGGAGCCGGCGGGCGCGGAAGGCCTCGGCGAGCCGGATCCCCTGCGCCAGGATCCGGTCGGCGGGGGTGGCGGTGGGCAGGGCCAGGATGCCCTGCTGGAGGTCGATCAGGACCAGGGCGGTGGTGCGGTCGAGGCTGAGGTCGGACATGGGTGGCTCCTCGGTGGTTCGGCTCCCGGCGGCGGTCCGCCGGGGCGTGGGGTGCGGGGCGGCCTCGCCGTGGCGCCGGTGACGCGGGGGATCAGTCCTCGGCCAGCCGCCGCAGCAGGGCGGCCGCTTCGGCGACGGTCCGCCGTTCGGGTCCGGTGAGGCGTTCGGCCATCAGCTCGGCGAGCCGCCCGTGACCCGCGGCCTTGCGGTCGTGCAGGAAGCCGCGCCCGCGGGCGGTCAGGGCGATGTACCGGCGGCGCCCGTCGGTGGGGTCCGCGGCGCGCTCCACGTACCCGCCGGCCTGCAGGGCGTCGACGGTGGCGATGACCGACTGGGGGCGGATCCGCTCTGCCCTGGCCAGGTCGGTGGCGGTCATCGGCCCTTCCCGCTCCAGGCGCTTGAGCACGGACGTCTGCGACAGGGTGACCTCCCCGGACGCGGAGGTCGCGCGCATCCGCCGCACCAGCAGGCTCACGGCCAGTTGCAGTTCCTCGGCCGTCTCCAGCAGTTCCCGGTCGTCGCCCATGGCCGGAGCATAACGGTCAAACAGTCAAACTACCAAGGTTGACTTACTGATGACCCCCTACCCGGGTAGGGGGTCGTTTGGCGCTGCGGAGGGACGCGGTCTACGAGGGCCGGAACCTAGATTCGAGGTGTCGGCAGAGGGGCCGGCCCGAGAGTGGGGAAAGAGACCATGGCTGTCATCGCGCCGCGCCGCACCACCGCCGCCACCGACGCCGCGCAGGCCCGGCCGGGGCTCCTGCGGACGGAGTTCGTGCGCCGCGTCGGGCACGCCGCCCTGCTCCTGCCGGTCCTGCTGGGGACCGCGGGCGCGGTGGCGGCCGGCCGGGCCGACGTGGCGCGGCGCTGGTGGGCCCGTTCCGCCGGGCAGGGGCCGGCCGCGCCGGCCGGCCGCGAGGGGCCCGGGAGCGCCCGGCTGCTGGCGCACTCGCTGCTCTGTCTCCCGCTGGGCCTCCTGACGTTGATACCGCTCGGGGTACAAGTCCTCTTCGTGCTGCGCGGGATGCTGTACCCGGTGGTCCAGGCCGGTCCCTACACCACCGCGTGGGGCGGACCGTCCCTGGCCGGGGCCTGGCTGGCGCACTTCGGGGTCGGCCTGCTGTCCGCGGCCGTCGGGCTGGGCGTCCTGTGGCTGCTGGACCGGCTGCACACCCGGCTGGCGGGCGGTATGTGGGGCCGCCGGGTCGGCATATGGCCGGTGCTGGGCGTCGTGGCCTCGTTCGTGGCCGGCGTCATGCTGGTCATCGCCTGGACGCATCAGCTGTGACCCCGGTCCGGATCCCCGCCGTCGCCGTACGATGATCGCGATGAAGATCAGCTTTCCGGAACGCCGACTCCGGGCCCTCGCCGCCGACTTGGGCGCCGCCGTGTGGGGCGACCTGGCACGGCCGTCGATCCCCTTCCCGGGCGGCCCGCGCGGACGGCGGACCCTGACCGCGGTGGTCTGGCTCCTGGCGGTGACGCTCTACTTCGCCGGAACCCTGGACCTCGCCCAGCACTACCGCCTGGGCTACGGCCCGGCCATGGCCCTGACCGTCGCCCGCGTCGTCCCGGTCGTCCTGGCCCTCAGCCGCCCCCGCACGGCCTGGTGCACCCAGCTCGTCGTGACGGTGGCGGTCGCCGCCCTGACCCGGCCCTCCTCCCCGGCGGAGCCCTGGCCCTGGGCCGTGACCTCCGTGCTCGCCCTCACGGTGACGCTCACCGTGGTCGGGCTGCGGGCCTCCCGCCGCGCGATCCTGGCCATGTGGCTGGAGGTGCTGGCCGCCGGAGCCGTGCTGGCCGCGCTGGTCCCGCGGCACGGAGGCTGGTTCGCACTGCTGCCGCTGACCGTCATCCTCGCGGTGGCCGCCATTACCGTGAATGCGGTCCGCGGCCGCGGCGACGTCCAGGCCCGCCTCGCCCTGGCCGAGGAGCGCGGCGCCGCCGAGGAGGCCAGGGCCTCCCTCCTGGAGGAGCGGGCCCGCATAGCCCGCGAACTCCACGACGTGGTGGCCCACCACATGTCCGTGATCACCGTGCAGGCCGACAGCGCCCCCTACCGCGTGGCCGACGTCTCCCCCGGCGCCGCCGAGGAGTTCGGGGCGATAGCCGCCGAAGCACGCCGCTCACTGGCGGAGATGCGCCGCCTGCTGCACGTCCTGCGCAACGAGGAGTCCCCGGACGGCGAGAACACCCCGCAGCCGGGCCTGCGGGACCTGCCCGCCCTCGTGGAGACCACGCGCCGCGCCGGGGTCGACGTCCGGCTGGACCTGGACGGCCGGATCGGCGAGCTGCCCGCGGCGGTCGGGCTGTCCGCCTACCGCCTGGTCCAGGAGGCGTTGAGCAACGTGGTGCGCCACGCGCCCGGCGCCCGGGCGGACATCCGGGTCCGGCAGGGCGGAGCCGCACTGCACATCGGTGTCGTCAACGAGCCGCCGCCGCAGGGGCGCCGGGCCGCGGAACCCGTCGAGCGGCGGGCCGGCGGCCACGGCCTGGTCGGCATGCGGGAGCGGGTCGCCATGCTCGACGGCGAGTTCACCGCCGAGCCCCTCACCGGGGGCGGCTTCCGGGTCGCCGCGGTCCTGCCCGTACCCGCCCCCCTGCCCGTGCCCCCGGCCCCGACCCCGACCCCGACCCCGACTTCCTGAGGAACGCCGTGACCATCAGAGTGCTCATCGTCGACGACCAGGCCATGATCCGTGCGGGTTTCGGCGCCCTGTTGAACGCACAGCCCGACATCGAGGTGGTGGGCGAGGCGGGCGACGGCCGGGAGGGCATCGAGCTCTGCGCCGCGCACCGGCCCGACGTCGTCCTCATGGACGTCCGGATGCCGGTCCTGGACGGCCTGGAGGCCACGCGCCGCCTGATGGCCCCGCCGCCGGGGACGGGGCACCGCCCCCGGGTCCTGATGCTGACCACCTTCGACATCGACGACTACGTGTACGACGCGCTGGCCGCCGGGGCCAGCGGCTTCCTGCTCAAGGACGCCCCGCCCGCCGACCTGATCCAGGCCGTACGGGTCGTCGCGGCAGGGGAGGCGCTGCTCTCGCCCCGGGTCACCCGGCGCCTGATCGAGGGCTTCGTCCGCAGCCGCCCCCCGGCCCGGCCCGCCGAGGGCCGGCTGCACGGGCTGACCCCGCGCGAGACCGAGGTCCTCGTCCAGGTCGCCCGGGGCCGGTCGAACGCCGAGATCGCGGGGGAGCTGTTCCTGGCCGAGCAGACGGTGAAGACCCATGTGAGCCGGATCCTCGACAAGATCTCGGCCCGCGACCGGGCCCAGGCGATCGTGTTCGCGTACGAGAGCGGGCTGGTCAAGGCCGGCGAAGCCGACTGAGCCGTCGGCGCCGGGCGCCGCACGGCGTGCCCGGCGGCGGCCGTGACCGTAGCGTGGGAGGAGGGCCGGCCGGGCCCGCCCGTGGAGGGAGCGCCATGCGCCGACGCCGATATCCGCCGATCGGGGACCACGGGCTGATCGGGGACCTGCGCACGGCCGCGCTGGTCTCCTCCGAAGGCGTCCTCGACTGGTTCTGCGCCCCGCGCTTCGACTCGCCCAGCCTGTTCGCCTCCCTCCTCGACCACGACCGCGGCGGACACTTCGCCATCGCGGCCGAGGCGCGGGACCCCGTCACCCGGCAGCTGTACCTGGCCGACACCGCAGTCCTCGTCACCCGGTTCATGACCGGCGAGGGGGTCGGCGAGGTCGTCGACTTCATGCCCCTGGGGGAGGCCGAGGCGCCCGACGACCGGCACCGGATCATCCGCATCATGCGCGTCACCCGCGGCACCGTCCGGTTCCGCATCGACTGCCGGCCCGCCTTCGACTACGGGCGCGCCGGGCACCGCCTGGCGGTGGAGGCGGACACGGCACGGTTCGGCGGACCCGAGGTCTCGGCGTTCCTCCAGCTCAGCGGTCCGGCGCGGATGTGGCAGGACGGGACCGGCGTGCAGGGCGAGGCGGAGCTGGGGCAGGGCGGGCTCGCGGCGGCCGTGCTGACGGTCTGCCACGACCCCGCCGCCGGGCCGCCCGAGCCGATGACCGAGGCGGAGCTGCGCCGGGCGTTCCGGTCCACCTACGACCACTGGCACCGCTGGCTGAGCCGCAGCCGCTACCGGGGCCGCTGGCAGCAGATGGTCAACCGCTCGGCGATCACCCTCAAGCTGATGACGTACGCACCCACCGGCGCCCCCGTGGCCGCCGTCACCATGGGCCTGCCCGAACGGATCGGCGGGGAGCGGAACTGGGACTACCGCTACACCTGGGTGCGGGACGCCTCGCTGTCGGTCAAGGCCCTGCTCGACCTGGGGCTCGAGGACGAGGCCGAGGCGTTCCGGCGCTGGCTGGGGGCCCGCGTCCACAAGGGCGGGACGGTGACCGGCGAGCCGCTGCAGATCATGTACCGGGTCGACGGCGACCCGAGCCTCGAGGAGCAGGTGCTCGGGCACCTGGAGGGGTACCGGGGATCCGCACCCGTACGGCTCGGCAACGGGGCGGCCGGGCAGCTCCAGCTCGACATCTACGGCGAGGCCGTGTTCGCCCTCAGCCACGCCGCGGACCTGGCCCAGCTGGCCGGGTACGACGGCTGGCGGAACCTGAGCGACCTCCTCGACTGGCTCGCCCGCTCCTGGGACCGTCCCGACGAGGGCATCTGGGAGACCCGCGGCGGCCGCCGGGACTTCACCTACAGCCGGCTGATGTGCTGGTCGGCCTTCGACCGGGGCATCCGGCTCGCCGCGGAACTGGCCCGCCCCGCCGACGTGGCCGCCTGGACCGCCGCACGGGACGCCGTCTTCCACCAGATCATGGAGCGGGGCTGGAGCGAGCGCCGCGGCGCCTTCGTCCAGCACTTCGACGGCGAGGTGCTGGACGCCGCCCTGCTGCTGATGCCCACGGTCGGCTTCGTCTCCCCGAAGGACCGGCGCTGGCTGTCGACCCTCGACGCGATCGAGGCCGGGCTGGTCTCCGACAGTCTGGTGCACCGCTACGACCCGCAGGAGTCACCGGACGGACTCAGCGGCGACGAGGGCACGTTCTCCCTGTGCACCTTCCTCTACGTGGGCGCCCTGGCCCGCGCCGGCCGCCTCCAGGCGGCCCGGTACGCCTTCGACAAGATGCTCACCTACGCCAACCACGTCGGCCTGTTCGCCGAGGAGATCGGACCGACCGGCGAGCAACTGGGCAACTTCCCCCAGGCGTTCACCCACCTCGCACTCATCGCCGCGGCGCTCTCCCTGGACGAGGAGCTGGACCGCGCGGGACGCGCCTGAGGCGCCCTGTCGCAGAACGCACCCGTTCCCCTACAGTGCGTGATGCCCGTACCGGTCGAAAAACGGATGGACCGTACGGGTGCCCTTGCGGAACACTGCGGAACCTTCTCTGACGGTCCGACACAGCAGGGTTGGTACGGGAATGCCAGAATCGTCCAAGAGTTCGCCGAGCAGGGGCTCGGTGTTCCTCGCACTCCGCTACTACGGCCGGGAGCTGGCCCGGCTCAAACGCTGGACCGCCCCCGCGATGCTGCTCCCGGCACTGGGCAACATCGGCATCAACTACGTGGCGCCGCTGGTCGTCGCCAAACTCGTCGGGCGGATCTCGGAGGGCGCCGCCACCCGAACGGGTGACATGCTCCCCTACGTCGTGGGATTCGCCGTCGTCCTCCTCCTCTCCGAGGGGATGTGGCGCCTGGGACTGCACTGCCTCAACCGGGTCGACGCCCTGGGCGTCGAGCGCCTGTACGTCATCGGCCTGGACGAACTCTTCGCCAAGGACGCCGCGTTCTTCCACGACAACTTCGCCGGCTCGCTGACCAAGCGGGTCCTGAGCTTCGCCTCCCGCTTCGAGGAGTTCGTCGACGCGCTCACCTTCAACGTCGTGGGGCGGCTGGTCCCGCTCGTCTTCGGGTCGGTGGTGCTCTGGCGCTACGATCCGCTGCTCGTCGTCGGGCTCCTGGTGATGATCGTCGTGACCGCCGTGGGCGTGGCCCCCCTGATCCGCCGCCGACAGGCGCTGGTCGACCTCCGGGAGGAGGCGATCGCCCGGGTCTCGGGGCACGTCGCCGACAGCCTGATGAACATGGACACGGTGCGGGCGTTCGCAGCCGAGGAGCGCGAGGCCGCCGAACACCGCTCCCGGGTCGCGGAGTCGCGCCGACTCATGCTGCGCTCCTGGGACTACGGCAACCTGCGCATCGACACCATCGTCGCGCCCATGTCCGTGCTGACCAACGCGCTGGGGCTGTTCCTCGCCGTCGCGCTCGCCGGCAGCGGCCACGGGGTGGAGGCGGTCGTCGTCGCCTTCACCTACTACGGCAACGCCACCCGCATCATGTTCGAGTTCAACCAGATCTACCGCCGGCTGGAGAGCTCGATGACGGAGGCCGCGCAGTTCACCGAACTGCTGCTGACCCCGCCGAAGGTGCTCGACCCGGTGTGCCCGGAGCCGCTGCGGCGGCAGGCCGCCGACGTGTCCTTCGAAGGGGTGCGCTTCACCCACGCGGGTGGCACCGAGCCGCTCTTCGACGGCCTGGACCTGGCCGTCTCCGGAGGCTCGAAGATCGGCCTCGTCGGCCGGTCCGGCGGCGGCAAGACCACCCTCACCCGGCTGCTGCTGCGGATGACGGACATCGACGCCGGGCGGATCCGGATCGGCGGCCAGGACATCAGCCGGCTCTCCCAGCGCGACCTGCGCGGCCTGATCGGCTACGTGCCGCAGGACCCGGCCATGTTCCACCGCACCCTGCGCGAGAACATCGCCTTCGCCCGGCCGGACGCCACCGACGCCGAGATCCGCCGCGCGGCCGAGGCGGCGCACGTCACCGAGTTCGCCGACGCCCTCCCGGACGGCTTCGACACCATGGTGGGGGAGCGCGGCGTCAAGCTCTCCGGCGGGCAGCGCCAGCGGGTCGCCCTCGCCCGGGCCATCCTGCGCGACGCGCCGGTCCTGCTGCTGGACGAGGCGACCAGCGCCCTGGACTCCGAGAGCGAGCTCCTCGTCCAGGACGCCCTGTGGCGGCTCATGGAGGGCCGGACCGCGCTGGTGGTGGCGCACCGGCTGAGCACGGTCGCCACGATGGACCGCCTCGTCGTCCTCGACCGCGGCCGCATCGTGGAGCAGGGCACGCACCAGCAGCTGCTGGCCGCCGAAGGGGCCTACGCCAGGCTCTGGCAGCACCAGTCGGGCGGCTTCCTCGACGACACCCCCGCACGGGCGGACCTGCGCTAGCGGGTGGGGGTGGCTGCGTCCGTTCGGGCGAGACGGAGCGGTCCGCCCCCTCGCCGCGGCCTGGCCGGTCACGGCGGACCGGCGCCGGACGGGGTATGCATGCATAGTGTGCCGGTGCCGGGGCAGGTGCAGGGAAGCGCGCGGGAAGGGTGATGCCGGATGGTGATGCCGGGAACGGAAGACGAACGGTTCAGCGTCGCGGTCCGGACGGTGGACGGCGCGGTCCTCCTCACGCTCGGCGGCGAGCTGGACCACGACACGGCCGAGCCCCTCCGGCAGGCCCTGACGGCGGCCGCCGTCAGGGGCGGCCGGCTGGTGGTGGACATGTCCGGGCTCCGGTTCTGCGACTCCACCGGGCTGAACGCCCTGCTGCACGGGCGGATCGCCATCGAGGAGGCGGGCGGTTCCCTGGAGCTGGCCGGACTCGGCGGCCCGGTCGCCCGGATGTTCCGCATCACCGGGGCGGACGCGGTCTTCCCCGTCCACGAAGACGTGACGCAGGCGCTGGGCTGAGACCCGGCCGGCGGCGACCGAGGAGAGGGGGAGGAGGGCCATGGGACAGGCGGGCTCGGTCAACCGGAGCTGGCTCCTGGTCCTCGACGGGCTCCCGGACCCGGTCTCGCACGCCCGCGACTTCACCCGACGGGCCCTGACCGCCTGGCACTGGCTGCCCGCGGCGACGCCGGAGGGCCGGCAGGCGGCGGAGGACGCCCTGCTGCTGGTCTCGGAGGTGGTGGCCAACGCCTGCCGGCACGGGGGCGGGCCCGGGGCCCTGGTACTCGACTGCACGGACGACCGGCTCCGGATCGAGGTCACGGACACCGACCCGGCGCCCCCCGTCCCGTCCGGGTCCGGCGCGGGTCCCGGATCCGGACGCCGGGGCGCCGCCGGGTGGCCGGGCGGGTACGGGCTGCTCATCGTGGACCGCCTGGCCCGGGCCTGGGGCTGGCGCCCGGGAGCGGTCGGCAAATGCGTCTGGCTGGAGGTGCCCTGCCCGCCCGACATCCGCTGCCCGCCCGGGGCGCGGGCCCGGGCGGGGCTCGCCGCAGAACGTCCGGGGTGACGTCCCGGGTGCCGTCCCGGGTGACGTTCGGGGTGACGTTCGGGCCGAAGCCGTTCAGACATGACAAGATCGTCAGAAAGGATCTTCAGAGGGCCGCGGAGCCGACATACTGACGCCTGTGAAGACCGAAGACGAGACCGTTCAGATCGGCACCGAGGGCTGTACGGGCCTGATCACCCTCAACCGTCCCGAGGCCCTCAACGCCCTCACCCGTCCCATGGTGCTGAGGATCGCGGAGGCGCTGAGCGCCTGGGAACACGACCCCGCCGTCCGGCAGGTGCTCCTCCGCGGGGCCGGTGAACGGGGCCTCTGCGCGGGGGGCGACATCCGCGCCATCCACGCCGACGCGAAGGCGGGCACCACCGACTCGCTCGCCTTCTGGCGCGACGAGTACCGGCTGAACGCCCGCATCGCCCGCTACCCCAAGCCGTACGTGGCCCTCATGGACGGGATCGTCATGGGCGGCGGGGTCGGCCTGTCGGCCCACGGCGGCGTCCGGATCGTCACCGAACGCTCCCGGGTGGCCATGCCCGAGACCGGCATCGGCTTCGTCCCCGACGTCGGCGGCACCTACCTGCTCTCCCGCGCCCCCGGCGAACTCGGCACGCACCTCGCCCTCACCGGTACGGCGGTCGGCCCGGGCGACGCGGTCCTGTGCGGGCTCGCCGACCACTACCTGCCGTCAGACTGGCTGGAGGAGTTCACCCGGGAGCTCACCCTCGCCCCCGTCGCCGAGGTGCTGGGCAAGTTCGACGGTGCCACCGCCCCGGCGGTCCCGCTCGCCGCCGAGCGGGAGTGGATCGACCACTGCTACGCCGCCGACACCGTCGAGGAGATCCACCGGCGGCTGCTGGCCACGGGCCTGCCCGCCGCGCGCGAAGCCTCGCAGATCCTGCACGCCAAGTCCCCGACCTCGCTGAAGGTCACCCTCGCCGCCCTGCGCCGGGCCCGCGGGCTGGACTCGCTGGAACAGGTGCTGGAGCAGGAGTACCGGGTCTCCAGTGCCGCGCTGTCCGGCCCCGACCTCGTCGAGGGCATCCGCGCCCAGGTGATCGACAAGGACCGCCGGCCGCGCTGGTCCCCGGCGGCCCTCGTCCAGGTCCGCGCGGCGGCGGTGGACCGGTTCTTCGCGCCGCTCGGCGAGGGCCGCGAACTGACCTTCCCCTGAGGCGGGTTCAGCTCCCGCCGAGCCGGGTCGCCAGGCCGTCGAGGACCCGCTGGAGTCCGTAGTCGAAGTTCTCGTCGCGCAGCCGCGCCGGGTCCTTGCCCTGCCAGGCGGCGGCGTGGTCCTGCGTCAGCGGATGCTCCTCCAGGGCCTGCTGGGAGGCGGGCACCAGGGACTCCAGCCACTCGCTCTCGCTCTTGCCGCTGCGGGCGAGGAGGGAGAGGTAGGAGGCCTCGCTGGTGGCCGCGCCGAGCACGTACGACATGACGGCCTTCATCGCCAGGTCCGCCTCGGTCTTCGGGAACCCGGCCGCCAGCGCCATGGCCAGCATCCGCTCCGACATGCGCATCAGGTTGGGGCCCAGGTGCGCGAGACCCACCTGGCCGAGGACGGACGCCACCCAGGGGTGGCGCAGGACCATGGCGCGCAGGCTGTGCCCGCTGTGCGCCAGGGCCTCGCGCCATCCGTCCGGGCCGGTGACGGCGGGGAGTTCGAGCTCGCCGTAGACCTCGTCCACGACCAGTTCGATGAGCTCGTCCTTGTTGGCCACGTGCCGGTAGAGGGACGTGGCGGCCGTGCCCATTTCCGTGCCCAGCTTGCGCATGCTCAGCGCCTCGATGCCTTCGGCGTCCAGCAGCCGGACGGCCGCCGCGACGATCTGCTCCTGGCTGAGCGCGGGCTGCTCCTTCTGCCGGCGGGGCCGGGCCCAGACGGAGGGGACGGGGGCGGAAGTCTGCTGCTCTGGAGAGGACATGCCCCCACCCTACCGCGCTGCGCACGCTGTACGCACTGTGCGTACACCTGGATGGCGGGTCGGTTCGGAAAAGTGCCCCGGCGCCCGCCGCAGACGCCCCGCGGCGGGGCTGGACGGGGGTGTCCGCGTCCGTACGGGAGGGGGCGGGAGGGGGCGGTCGCGACCGCGGCCGGCGTCGGGCGTGCGGCCGTACGCGCGATCCGCGCAGGGCCTGTGACCTGCGCGGACACGGGTGATCTCGATACGATGTGCCCCTGGGGAAAGGGGAGTTCATGGACCGGAACATACGCTCGGTGGACGACGTGCTGAGCCTGCTGGACGGACTGTTCGCACCGGGGGCGGACCGCTGGACGGCCGCCGGGGCGGACTGGTGGGACGGCTTCTACGCCGACCGCTCCAAGCCGGTGCCGTTCTTCGTCGCGAAGCCCGACGAGAACCTCGCCTCCCACCTCGAACGCGGCCTGATCACCCCCGGCCGCGCCCTCGACCTCGGCTGCGGCCCCGGCCGCAACGCCCTCCACCTCGCCTCCCTGGGCTTCGAGGTGGACGCCGTGGACCTCTCCCCGACGGCCCTCGCCTGGGCCGGGGACCGTGCCCGGGAGGCGGGCGCCGACATCCGCTTCCACCAGGGCGACGCCTTCGCCCTCGCCGCGGCCGGCGAACTCGGCGGCCCCTACGACCTGGTGTACGACTCCGGCTGCTTCCACCACCTGCCGCCGCACCGCCGCGTCAGCTACCTCACCCTCCTCGAACGCCTCCTCGCCCCCGGCGGCCACCTCGGCCTCACCTGCTTCGCCTCCGGCGCGATGGGCTCCGAACTCCCCGACGCCGCGCACTACCGCGAGGGCGGCCTCGGCGGCGGGCTCGCCTACACCCCCGAATCCCTGCGCTGGATCTTCTCCGACCTCCAGGAGCGGGAGATCCGCCGGATGCGCGACGAACCGCAGGAGTCCCCGCACTTCGGCGAAGCCTTCCTCTGGACCGCCCTCTTCCGCCGCCCCGCCGCACACCCGTAGGCCCTGGAGCACCTCCTGGGCCGGCGGGCCTGACGCGGGCCTGACGGCTACGGCTGCGGCTGCGGTACCGGACCCGAGGGCGGGGAGAGCTCCGTGCTCAGCCAGCCCAGCGCGTCGGGGTACATCCCGGTCCACGTCTGGAAGTTGTGGCCCCCGGCCGGCCGGACGAGCGTCTTCACCCGGACCCCGCTGCCCTGCGCCGCCCGGGTGAAGGCGGCCAGCTGCTTCGGCGGGCTGTCCCGGTCCTGGGCGGAGGTGGCCAGGAACAGCCCGACGTCCTCGCCCTTGGCCTGCCCGATCAGCCACATCGGGCTGTTGTGCTCCCGCAGCACCGGATCGGGCAGCACCTCCGGGTCCCCGGTCAGCGGATCGGGGTCCAGGGCCGCGCCCGCGCGGAACACCTTCGGGTACTGCAACGGCAGCTTCACCGCACAGAACGCCCCCGTCGACACCCCCATCAGCCCCCACCCCTTCGGCTCGGGCAGGGTGCGGAAGTTCTTGCGGACCAGGTCCGGGACGTCCTGCGCGAGCCAGGTGGCGATCTTGCGCTGCGGGGTGTCGCTGCAGTCGGTGTTCACCCCACCGGGGTACAGCTCCGGGATGACGAGGATGAACGGCTGCGCCGCCCCGAGCCGCACGAGCTGCTCCAGCGCGTCCGGCATCGAGCCCAGGTCGATCCAGGAGCGGGGCGTGCCCGGGTAGCCGTGCAGCAGCGTCACCACCGGGAACCGCGTCTTCTGGGCGCCCGGGGCGTCGTACCCGGGGGGCGTCCACACGATCACCTGGCCGGCGAGCTTCGAGTGGCTGCCCCGGAAGTAGGTGCTCCGGGTGCCGTTCTCCCCCGGGGTGAAGCGGGCCCGGCCGAGCGGGGGCCCGGTCATCGCCGAGGCTCCGGCGTCCTCGCCGGTGCCCAGCAGGTCGTCCCAGGAGGCGTACAGCCCGTAGCCGTCGTTGATCCAGGCGGCCACCGCGCCGATGGCCGTCAGCTGGCACACCCCGATCATCAGCACCCGGGCCACCCAGCGCACCACGCCCGGACCCGGCACCCGGTTCCACAGCAGCAGCGCCAGGAGCATGGCCAGCGCGGTGACGGCGATCAGCGTGACGAGGAACGACGTGCTGGTCAGCTCCACGGCGTCGGCTCCTGACGTACGGTCACATGTCGTCATCCCACCGGGGATGCCCGGTATCCCACCACAATGTACGGGCCCGCAACCGCTACGCGTGGACGCTCACCGTGACGGAATGCCAGCCCGTCGCCCCGTCGGGGAGGGTGTCGCGGCGCTCCTGCGTCTGCACCTCTCCCCGCCCGTCGGTCGCACGGACCTCCAGGGTGTGCTCGCCGGGCGCCGCCTCCCACGGCCACACCCACTGCCGCCAGGTGTCGGTGCCGTCCGCGTCGCCGAGCCGGGCCTCGTGCCAGGGGCCGCCGTCGGCCCGTACCTCCACCCGGGCGATGCCCCGGTGCTGCGCCCACGCCACCCCGGCCACGGCCACCGGCCCCGGCGCGAGCTTCGCGAAGGCCCGCGGGGTGTCGATCCGGGACTGCGTCTTGACGGGCGCCTGCTGGGCCCAGGAACGGCGCACCCAGTACGCGTCGTACGCCGCGAAGGTGGTCAGCCGCAGCTCCGTCAGCCACTTGCAGGCGGACACGTACCCGTACAGGCCCGGTACGACCATCCGGACCGGGAAGCCGTGCGCGAAGGGCAGCGGGCCGCCGTTCATCCCGACGGCGAGCAGTGCGTCCCGGCCGTCCATCACCGTCTCGACCGGGGTGCCGATCGTCATCCCGTCCACGGAGCGCGCCACCAGCTGGTCGGCGGGGCCGCCCCGGGAGGGCGGCCGCACCCCGGCCTCGCGCAGCAGGTCGGCCAGGCGGACGCCGAGCCAGCGGGCGTTGCCCACGTACGGGCCGCCGACCTCGTTGGACACGCAGCACAGGGTGATGTCGTGTTCGGTCAGCGGCCGGGCCAGCAGGTCCGCCAGCGTGAGGGTGAGGGGCCGGGACACGCCGTCGCCGTGCAGGGTCAGCCGCCAGGTGCGGGCGTCGACGCGGGGTACGACGAGGGCGGTGTCCACGCGGTAGAAGTCCGGGGCCGGAGTGAGGAACGGCCCGACGCCCGGCACGCGCAGGTCCGCCCCGGCGGGCACCGGCGGCGCGGGCTCGGCGGGGGGCGGCAGCACCAGGTCCGCCCGGGAGGCGGTGGCCCCGGCCGAGCCGTGGGCGCCGAGCCGGCGCCCGGCGTATCCGGCGACCGCCGAGGCGGCGACGGTGGCCGTGAGGAGGCGGGCGAAGGCGCGCCGGTCCATCGGCCAGGTCCCGCCGGTCCGGCCCGCCCCGGGACGGGGCCGCCGGAGGACCGTCACCAGCAGGTACAGGGCGATGGCGGCGGCCGCGGCGGCGGCCAGGGAGGGCAGGGCGTCCTTCCACCCGGCCTCGGGGCGGCTGAGCGCGGCCGCCGCCCCCAGCACCCCGACCGCCGCCGCGAGGGCGCAGCCGGTGCGGGGGTGCCGGACGGCGAGGACGCCGGTGCCGGCGGCGAGTACGGCCAGGACGAGGGTGATGCCGAGGGTCAGCACCAGCTTGTCGGAGGTGCCGAAGGTCCGGACGGCCCATTCCTTGACGGCGGCCGGCGTACGGTCCACGACGGCCCCGCCGACCGCGGTGAGGGGGGAGGCCTCCGGGCGTACGAAGGCGGCCGCGAGCTCGCCGACCGCCAGGCCGGCGAAGGCGGCGGCGACGCCGCTGGCCGCTCCGGCCGCGCCGGGGTGTGCGGGGCGTGCCATGGCGCACCTCCCTCGGTCGGGGCCCTCCCGCCAACATAGCCCCGCCGGGCCGCCGCGCGGAGCGGTCAGGCTTCCGGGGCGGGGCCGGTGGCCGGGGCCGGCCCGCCGCGGGCGCCGGGCTCCGGCGGGTCGGCGTACGGGGCCGGGGCGGCGGGTCTGCGTTTGCGGAGTTCCACCACGCCGTCGGTGATGCCGGCGGCCCGGGGCCGCTCCTGGGCGTTCTCGCACATGTCGGTGCACTCCTGTCGGCTCTCGTGGCCCGTGGGCGCCGGAAGGGGCGGCCGCCGGATCGTTCCGGCGGCCGCCCCTCTGCCGCTGCGGGTCAGTGAACCCAGAGCCCGCAGCGGACGGGGCCGCCCGCGAGCCGATTCCCCCGGAAGAGTGAAGCGGGGCCCGCCGTCGTCACGCCGGGAGGGACCACGCCTGGTCCGCCCGGTGGTCGCCGCAGGCGGCCAGCCGCAGCCGTTCGGCCGCCGCGCCGGCCGTCAGGCAGGCGCCGGAGGCCTCCTCCACCAGCGATCCGTCCCGCCGGTGGCGCCAGCTCTGCCCCGCCCGGCGGCCGGGCGCGCAGCCGGCCAGTTCCACCAGACCGTCCGAGCC